>NZ_JASCPO010000302.1:0-5932 GCF_029960145.1 Pseudomonas sp. PS01299
TTTCAACATTTAACACGCGGTACTAGTGGCCGCTATTTCACGCGGCCTGTCGTCTGCGTGTATGGCCCTGACTGCCGCCTCCTGAGCCATCCTGCCCCCGCCTGCCACGCAGCGCCCCGTTAAAAAAGCAAAATTGCCATGTGTTTCCATCGTTCCTTCTTGCGTCGCACTGTTCATTGCCCGTCCCTGTCTGTCTGGAGTTTCTCGATGCCGTCGCCCAAATCCCTGCCCTCTGCCCTGCTGGGCCTGGCCCTCGCCTGCCCGGTCATGGCCGAGGAACCCAAAGGCATGGAGTTGGGACAGGTGCTGATTTCGGCTGAAGAACAAAGTGGCGCCGATGCCTCCGTGGCTGAGGCCGATGCGCGCCTTGAGCAGGTGCCCGGCGGCAGCAATGTGGTCGACATGCGCCAGCCGTTGCAGGGCCGTGTGGCGAGCAATCAGGATGTGCTGGCGTATCAGCCCGGGGTCTACGCGCAGTCGGCGGGTAATGAAGGGGTGAAAATCTCGATCCGTGGTTCGGGGATCAACCGCGCACCGGGCGCGCATGCCTCGGGGTTGTACACGATGCTCGACGGCCTGCCGCTGACCGGCCCCGGCGGCACGCCCTACGAATTGCTCGAACCGCTGTGGCTCGACCATGTGGAGGTGCTGCGCGGCGCCAACGGCTTTGATCGCGGTGCACTGGCACTGGGCGGCGCTGTCGATTACGTAAGCCGCACCGGATATGACGCGCCGAAATTGCAGGTGCGCTATGCCACCGGCAGCCACGGTTATCAGCAGCGTCAGGTGAGTTCCGGGCAAGTGCTGGGCGACTTCGATTACTACGTGTCGCTGACCGATGCGAACGCCGACGGCTATCAGGATCACACCGCCAGCGAGAGCAAAGGCGTGATCGCCAACTTCGGCTATCGCTTCAATCCGAACCTGGAAACCCGCTTCTATATCCGCTATCGCGAGACCGACAACGATCTCGCCGGCCGCGTGACCAAACACTCGATCGAGCACACTCCAAGGGCGGCCAACCCGGCTTATGTGTCGCGCGACGACAGCCGCAAACAACCGGGCAGCACCTTCATCGGCAACAAGACCACCTACTACATCGACGACGATTCGAGTATTCAGACCGGGCTGGTCTATCACGACTACCCGATGGACCTGCGCGAAGGCCCGAACCGTCTGAAAGTGGCCTACACCGACGTCAGCGGCACGTTCGACTACAAGCGTCGCGACACTTTGTTCGGCATGGAAAGCCGCAGCACCGTGGGCCTGCGCACCACCAAACACCTGCCCAACGACGGCGCCAGTGAATTCGTGCGCATCCCGTCCGGCAACACCGCCGCGTATGCGCCGGGCACCCGCATGCGCAACTTCACCTATCAGGGTTCGGACACCGTTCTGCACGTGGGCAACGACCTGGAAATCGCCGACGACCTGTGGCTGACCACCGGCCTCGCCGCCATTTACACCCGCCGCGAAAGCGCCGTCACCTACCCGCAAAGCGGCGGCAAGACCAGCCTGAACGACTGGGATTACGCGCCACGTCTGGGCCTGCGCTATCAGGTCACGCCGGACCTGCAACTGTTCGGCAACCTCAGCCGTTCGGTCGAAGCACCGCACCCGTGGTCGCTGATCTACAGCTCGAACATCCGCTTCCCGGCCGGCAACGGCGCGGCGACCGGCACCCAGAGCGACCCGATCAAACTGCAGAACCAGACCGCGACCACCCTCGAACTCGGCGGTCGCGGCGACAGCGCGCTCGGCCAGTGGAGCCTGGCGTGGTACTACGCCCAGGTGCGCCACGAATTGCTGTCGGTACTGCCGGACGCCAACGCCGTCACCCCGTACGAACTCAACGCCAGCCCCACCGTGCACCAAGGCGTGGAAGCCAGCCTGCAAAGCACGCTGTGGTCAGCCGCCGACGGGCGCAAACTGAGCCTGCGTCAGGCCTACACCTTCAGCGATTTCCACTACCGCGACGACCAGCGTTTCGGCGACAACCGCCTGCCCGGCCTGCCGATGCACTACTACCAGGGCGAACTGCGCCACGACTGGCCACAAGGTTTCTTCGCAGCGGTCAACACACAACTGGTGTCCAAAGTCGCGGTGGATTACGCCAACAGCTACTACGCCGATCCCTACGCACTGTTCGGCGCCACCGTCGGCTACAACGCGCCGAAAAACGACTGGCAGACCTGGTTGGACCTGCGCAACCTGACCAACCAGCACTACGCCGCAACGGTCACACCGGGATATGACGACAAGGGCCTGGATGCGGCGCGGTCTACGCCGGGTGAAGGGCTGGGGGTTTATGTCGGGGTATCGTGGAGTTTGCTCTGACGGTTTGCATACTCGGCAACCCGCCGGGTTACTACTCCAACGTAGGCAAATGATTACGCAAAATATTCTCCAGCCCCGGCCGCGTATGTTTCTCCCAAGGGCAAACATCCTGCGCATCGCCTGTGTGCAGATACTCGCCGGCATCAAATGCCTGATAGATGTCAAAGGCTGGCTGGGGCATTTCTGCGTGCATCGACACATCAACGATGGGGTTGATAAGTGCATTCATCACTTCATCGCCAAACTCAAAATCACGCTTGTTTGACAGGAAATCTCTGGCTACGGCGATCGCGACTTGATTAAGCAGATCGCGACGCTCGACCTGCAGCCGCTCACAAAAGGGTTGCAGATCGATGTTCAAGCCTTCTTCAATCGCTTCCAGCATGACCAGATAAAGATCGGCTTCACTCAACGGCCTACTCATCACACATTTTCCTGCTCTGTTCTTGATGCTCGCCCGGTTCACTCATAAAACTTGCCGGCCAGCAAAATGCTCGCACAGCGCTGCCATACGTTGGCCGAAGATTCCTCTGCTGCCACCTGCCTGGAACTGTCGATTGCCCAGGCACCTGCAGCCTCAAGAAACGCATCCACAGATCCATTTTCCCAACCCAAGGCGCCCGGACCATAGGGTGACAGCGGTTCGTTCATTGTCCGCTCACGGGCGAAATCGGCACCCAGTGCCTGAATAAACGTAATGAACGATTGCTCGTCGTTCACGCGTTCCAGCAACTCATCAAGATCATCAGGCGCAGACATCGTGGCAAATTCCTGTTGGTGAATGGGTTTGCCCGGGATGCTGCTATGCATCGACCAGAGGGTCAACCCGTCCGTCAAAACGGCCCCTGCGTCATCACCCGCGTCTCGATGATGCTGCGCAGCGCAACGACCCGCTTCTGATACAGATCGGTCAAACAATCGAGCTTCGCGCCACAGGCCTTGCGGCCTTTGAGGAAGTCCTGCTGCTCACCGATCAGAGCATCACGCCCGCCCATCGGCAGCAGGCGTTTATCGAGGCTGAACAGCTCGCCCATGGTGACGTCCAGGTCGTTCAAGGCGCGGTTGGCGCAGACGGCTTTTTCGTCCATGGATTTTGCCTTGCCGCAGTCAAAACTGGCGGCTTGAGTTGAATTTGCAGCGATCAGCAGCGCACAGCCGAGGGCGGCTGCGGTCGCCCGTGAAATTTCTCGAACTCCCGTCATGGCTTCGTATCCAACGTTGTAGGTCAATGGAGGTATGAAAAATGAAAAGCACCGACGATATCAAGCCTGCAACACCTCATAACGCGCCACCGCTCGACTCCTCGGGCAAACCGGTGGATGTGGTGAACCGCGATCTGCAGGACAGCGACGACGACACCCGCGCCGTGGACGAGGTGATTACCCCCACCTCCACCCGCGTCATGGAACAGGACACCGAGGAGCTCAAGCGTAAGACCGATGCGATCGAACGCAAGGTCGCCGACGGTAACTGACGCGACGCTCCCCCTCCTTAAAGTGAATTTTCACCTTCCTGTCCCGGGTTTTCCTGCCCGGGACAACCCTCCCCCTGTCCTGTAAGCCGCGTTTTTACTGGCTTCGCCCCTTCTGCTTCAGCAATTTGTATTCACATCCCAGCTTAATAATATTTTACCGATACCCCCCTCCTGCCTAGTCTGACCGCAAGCAAAACGGACAAGCCTGAAGCGATCCGAATCCACTTGCCTTGCCAGGAAGGATGTAGAAATGACCACTGAAATAATAAAAACAGACACGCTTGTCGTGGGGGCCGGACAGGCCGGTGTGGCGATGAGCGAGCACCTGAGCAAACTCGGCGTGCCGCACCTGGTGCTGGAACGCAGCCGCATTGCCGAACGCTGGCGCAGCGGGCGCTGGGACTCGTTGGTGGCCAACGGTCCGGCGTGGCATGACCGCTTTCCGGGGCTGGAATTCGATGATGTCGATCCCGACGGTTTCGCCCATAAGGAGCGCGTGGCGGACTACTTCGAAGCCTATGCGAAGAAATTCAACGCGCCGATCCGCACCGGGGTCGAGGTCAAAAGCGTGGTGCGCAATGTCGGGCGTCCGGGCTTCACCGTCGAGACTTCCGAAGGAGTGATCGAGGCCAGCCGCGTGGTCGCGGCGACCGGCCCGTTCCAGCGCCCGGTGATCCCGCCAATTGCGCCGCAAGACCCGCGTCTGTTGCAGATCCACTCCGCCGACTATCGCAATCCGCAGCAACTGCCCGCAGGCGCAGTGCTGGTGGTTGGCGCCGGTTCGTCAGGCGTGCAGATCGCCGATGAACTGCAGCGCTCCGGCAAGCAGGTGTACCTGTCGGTAGGTGCGCATGACCGTCCGCCGCGTGCCTATCGCCACCGTGATTTCTGCTGGTGGCTGGGGGTGCTCGGCGAGTGGGATCAGGCGGCGATGAAACCCGGTCGCGAGCACGTGACCATCGCGGTCAGCGGCGCGCATGGCGGGCGCACCATCGACTTCCGTGGTCTGGCCCATCGCGGCATGACCTTGGTCGGCGTCACCGAGTCGTTCAACAACGGCGTGGTGACCTTCAAGCAGGACCTGCGCGACAACCTCAAGCGCGGTGACGAGAACTATCTGGCGCTGCTGGATGCCGCCGATGCCTACATCGAGCGCAACGGTCTCGACCTGCCGGAAGAACCCGAAGCACGCGAAACCTATGCGGATCCCGAGTGCGTGAAAAATCCGCTGCTCGATCTGGATCTGGCCAAGGCCGGGATCACTTCGATCATCTGGGCCACCGGGTTCGCCGTGGACTATTCCTGGCTGCAGGTCGCAGCGTTTGACGACAAGGGCAAACCGCAGCACCAGCGTGGCGTGTCCAGCGAGCCGGGGGTGTATTTCCTCGGGCTGCCATGGCAGTCGCGCCGTGGTTCGTCGTTCATCTGGGGCGTGTGGCATGACGCCAAACACGTGGCCGACCACATCGCCACCCAGCGTAAATACCTCGATTACAAGGATGCCGAGCAGCGTGAAGCCGCCCTGCATTCGACCGCCAGCACGAAAGCCGCCGATACCGTCGACGCTTGATTGCCCTCTTTCGCGGCGGTGCCCGGTGCGCCGCTGAACACTCAGTCTGGAGCTGTACATGAGCAAGCCAACCCACACCCGCATCCGTATGTTCAACACCAAGGACACCTACCCGAATCAGACGCTGGACAACGACCTGTGCCAGGCCGTGCGCGCCGGCAATACCGTGTATGTGCGGGGTCAGGTCGGCACTGATTTCGACGGCAATCTGGTGGGCCTCGGGGATCCGCGCGCGCAGGCCGAACAGGCCATGCGCAACGTCAAGCAACTGCTGGAAGAAGCCGGCAGCGACATGAGCCATATCGTCAAGACCACCACCTACCTGATCGACCCGCGCTACCGCGAGCCGGTGTATCAGGAAGTCGGCAAGTGGCTCAAAGGCGTGTTCCCGATCTCCACCGGGCTGGTGGTGTCGGCACTGGGGCAGCCGCAGTGGCTGATGGAGATTGATGTGGTGGCGGTGATTCCCGAGTAAGTCGGAAGACCGAGTCGCGGCCTTCGCGAGCAGGCTCACTCCTACAAGGGAACGCATTTCAAGGTAGGAGTGAGCC
>NZ_JASCPO010000303.1:0-5871 GCF_029960145.1 Pseudomonas sp. PS01299
GGCTTGCTCGCGACGGCGTCGTATCAGTCGACAGTTTCGGTGCCTGCTACACCGCATTCGCGAGCAAGCCCGCTCCCACAAAAGCATTGCGGTGATGCTTAAGCCGAGGTGCTGACCAGCGAGCCCGAAGTGCTTCCGCCCGACTCTTGCAACGCCTGCAACAACGCCGCCGTGGCCGTCTGCAACGAAGCCGAAGTGCTGGAGATTTGCGACTCGGCGGACGCCACGTCGGCAGCCTTGGCATCCGCGTCTTCCTGCTTGGCCTGAGCCGCTTGCAGCGCTTGCTGTTGCTCCTGCAATTGCTTTTGCAGCTCGGCGATCTGCTTGCGCATTCTTTCACCGAATCCGATTCACCGCTGCTGTCGGAACTGCTGTCGCCTGCCGGAGCCGCGCCCCCGCCAGCCGCCACTTTGCTGGTATCGGCGCTGACACCCGCGCTGCTGGTTGCAGGGGTCGAGGTGTCGTCACTCGCGTCGCTGATCCTGGTTTTGCTGGTGGCGGTGCTGACGGTCTGATTGATCGAAACAGAGGTGATGCTGACCATGGGAGGGCTCCAATGCCGGTTATAGATAACCGGCCATCGGCGGCAGTCGCACGGATTTGAGATCGACTGTGTACCGACTCGGTAACCGAACCGGTACACGTCGGCGGACGTCAGGCGCTCAGGCGCGCGGTGACTTCATTGAGTTGCCCGGACAGGCCATGCAGGTTCTGGCTGGCGCTTTCGGTGCGCTGCACGCTGTTGAGGTTGGTGCTGGCGATGGACGTGATCTCGGTCAGGTTGCGCGAGATGTCTTCGGCCACCGAGGTCTGCTCTTCGGCGGCGGTGGCGATCTGGCGGTTCATGTCGCGGATCGCTTCCACGGCGTGGGTGATGCGCTCCAGCATCGCACCGGCCTGAGTCACTTGCTCGACGCTTTCGTCGCTGCGCGCCTGACCGCTTTCGATCGCTTGCGCAGCGTCCACGGCACCGGTCTGCACGTTTTGAATGATCTGGTTGATCTCGATGATCGACTCGGCCGTACGCTGCGCCAGATTGCGCACCTCGTCAGCGACCACCGCAAAACCGCGTCCGGCTTCACCGGCCCGCGCCGCTTCAATCGCCGCGTTGAGCGCCAGCAGGTTGGTCTGCTCGGCGATGCCGCGAATCACTTCCAGCACCTTGCCGATGCGGCCGCTGTCGCTTTCCAGACGACGAATCACTTCAGCGGTGTTGGCAATTTCGCCACGCATCTTAGTGATGGTGTGGATGGTGCCCTGCATGACCTTTTCACCCTGCTGGGCAGACTGGTCGGCATCGTCGGCGGCGCGCGCCGCATCCGCCGCGTGACGGGCGACTTCCTGGGCAGTGGCAGACATTTCGTTCATCGCCGTGGCCACCTGATCGGTGCGGTTGAACTGCTCGTTGGTGCCGCCGGCCATGGTCGTGGCGATCGCATTCAGTTCGCCGCTGGCGCTGTCCAGATCACTGGCGCTGCGTTGCAGATGAGTGAAGGTTTCGGCGAGGAAATCACGCAGGGTATTGGCCGCGGCGGCGAGGTTGCCCAACTCGTCCTGACGGTCGTTGGCAACGCGTTCGGCTAGGCGCCCACGGCTCAACTGGGTGACGTAGTCGATCAGCTTGCGGATCGGCTCGATCAGGTTGCGGTTGACCAGCCACAGGCTCAGCAAGCCGATCAGCAGACCCGAGCCGAGCATCACCAGTATCCCCAGCAGCACGGTGCTGTCGGCACTGGCGCTGATTTGCGCCGACTGTTCGGTGCCCTGCTTGCGCAGCTCGGCGACCAGTTCGCTCATCTGATCGCTGGTGGCGCGGTCCACGCCTTTGACGGCGCTGTCGCCAGCCGTTGGATCGGCACCCGCAGCGACATAGGCATCGCGGCCCTTCTGGTAGGCGCTGCCGAGTTGGCGGTGCTCATCACGCAAGCGTTCGATGCGGGATTTCAGCGCCGGCTCAAGGCCTTTCTGACCGGCCAGTTCACCGAGAATGTTCTGCACATCGCGCTGACGATCTTCGAACTGGCTCCAGTACTTGGCCAGGTCCGCCGGTTGCTTGCCGCGCAGCAAGACGTTTTTCCACTCCTGCACCTGCACCTTGAATTGCAGGTTGGCCTCGTCAATCAATTGTGAGGTGTGCAAGGGGCCGGCGATCAACTGGCTGTAGTTCTGCACGCCGTTGGACAGGAAATGAAAGCAGGCCAGTGCGATCAACAGCATCGCCAGCAGGCTGCCGCCCAGCAGGGCGAGAATTTGTGCTCTCAAGGATTTTTGCAGCATCGCGAGATACTCAGGACAGGGATGAGGCACGCCCGGTAAGGCGTGGAATTTTGCCGGACATCCGTGTCGGCGAGCCTTGGCTCATGGCCAAGCGCGCGCAACGTAACCCAAGCGTGATCGGCGTACCAGAGCGCTTCTTGAAGAAAATCCGACCATTGGTAGGTGAATTAAGAGACTGTGATCGACCATGGCCCAGGGGTGGGAGCGGGCTTGCTCGCGAAAGCGGCGTGTCATCCACATCATCACTCAATGATCATCCGCATTCGGGAGCAAGCCCCCTCCCACAGGATTGCCGGTAATGATCACGATCACTGTCATTTTGCAGTCACACAAGCGTCATGTGTGATTGCGATGATGCGGCTCAGTGAACCTGCCATTCCGCGACCGACGCGCCCTCCTCGCAGCGAGCCTCCATGAACCACAGCCTCGACCTCAGTCATCGCGATCCTGATTTGTTCGGTCTGCTTTACGGCTTCCGTTTTCGTCCCGGTGAACGTGGCCGCGAAGTCGATTCGGCGACCGCCCTGCGTTGTCTGCAAGACGACAGCGACAGTGATGAATTCCTCTGGCTGCACCTGAACCTGGCGCACGCCGCGTGCGAGCGCTGGATGAAAAGTCATCTGCAATTGCCCGAAGAGTTTTTCGAGGCGCTGCACGAAGGTTCGCGCTCGACGCGCATCGAACACGTTGATTCGGCGTTGCTGGCAGTGGTCAACGACGTGGTGTTCAACCTCAGCAGCATGGTTTCCTCAGACGTGTCGACGCTGTGGGTCTGCGTGCGCAGCAAACTGATCGTCAGCGCACGCCTGCAACCGCTGCACTCGGTGGACAAATTGCGTTCGTCGGTGAAGGCCGGCGAATGCTTTCGCTCGCCGTCGGAACTGCTGGTGCACTTGCTGCGTGATCAGGGCGAAGTGCTGACGCAGATCGTGCGCAAGACCAGCATGAGCGTCGATCAGGTCGAGGACGAATTGCTCTCCTCACGGCTGTCGACCAACCGCGCCGAACTCGGCGCCAATCGCCGGGTACTGGTGCGCCTGCAACGGCTGCTGGCGCTGGAGCCGGGTTCGCTGCTGCGCCTGCTCAACCGTCCGCCGCCGTGGCTGCAGAAGGAGGACGTCAAGGAGCTGCGCAAATCCACCGAGGAGTTCGCGCTGATCATCAACGACCTCACCGCCCTCGGCGAGCGGATCAAACTGCTTCAGGAAGAGATCGCCGCCAACCTCAACGAACAGAGCAACCGCACGCTGTTCACCCTGACCGTGGTCACGGTGCTGGCGCTGCCGATCAACATCATCGCCGGTTTCTTCGGCATGAACGTCGGCGGCGTGCCGCTGGCGACGGATCCGGAGGGGTTCTGGATATTGGTGGCGCTGGTGGCGACGTTTACCGTGATTGCCGGGCGCTGGGCGTTTCGTAAACGTGGCGATTACTGACCCTTGCCCACCACAGATCCATTGTGGTGACAGAGGTCCTGTGGCGAGGGGATTTATCCCCGATCGGCTGCGTAGCAGTCGTATATCCGGTGGACGCGTTTTAGCTGATAAACCGAGATGAATGGTTTTTGGGGCTGCTTCGCAACCCATCGGGGATAAATCCCCTCACCACAAACAGCTCACCTTAAATCAACTTCCCCTCCTGCACTCAGGAATGGGCTCAACAGATCAGCGGTGAGCTAATCCGCCAAACACTGACCTGCCGCAGTCTCTCTGTAATATTTAGCAACGATCATGACCGACACTCCTTCCCTCGCTCAGGATTGTCCGCTCATGGCTACTCCCTCCCTGACCGCCGCCCGCCCCACGACCGCCCACGGCGGCCGGCCGGCACTTGATAAAAAAACCGGCCCGTTCACTTACGTGGTGTTCTTCGCGGTGCTCGCCATGGGGATGCTGTTCACCGCTTACAGCCTGATGCACGACATGCATGAGCTGGGCACCACCGTCACCACCTGGACCCCGTTCCTGCTGCTCGGCGTAGCGCTGCTGATTGCGCTGGGCTTCGAGTTCGTCAACGGTTTCCACGACACCGCCAACGCGGTCGCGACGGTGATCTACACCCACTCGCTGCCGCCGAACGTGGCGGTGGTCTGGTCGGGGTTCTTCAATTTCCTCGGGGTGCTGCTGTCCAGCGGCGCCGTGGCGTTCGGCATCATCGCCCTGCTGCCGGTGGAGCTGATTCTGCAGGTCGGTTCGTCCGCCGGCTTCGCGATGATCTTCGCCCTGCTGATCGCGGCGATCCTGTGGAACCTCGGTACCTGGTGGCTGGGCCTGCCGGCCTCCTCTTCCCACACCCTGATCGGCTCGATCATCGGCGTCGGCGTCGCCAATGCCTTGATGCACGGGCGCGACGGTACCAGCGGCGTGGACTGGGCACAGGCGACCAAGATCGGTTACGCCCTGCTGCTGTCGCCGCTGGTGGGCTTCGGCTGCGCGGCGCTGTTGCTGCTGGCCATGCGCGCCTTCATCAAGAATCGCGCGCTGTACAAGGCGCCGGAAGGCAACAACCCGCCACCGTGGTGGATTCGCGGTTTGCTGATCGCCACCTGCACCGGCGTGTCTTTCGCCCACGGCTCCAACGACGGGCAGAAAGGCATGGGCCTGATCATGCTGATTCTGGTTGGCACCTTGCCGATGGCTTACGCGTTGAACCGCACCATGCCCGCCGATCAGGCGCTGCAGTTCGCTGCCGTCGCCGAAGTCACCCAGCAAGCGCTGGTGAAAAACACCCCGCTGCCAGCCCCGGTGGATCCGCGTCCGGTACTGTCCGATTACGTGCGCAGCAAGCAAGCCACGCCGCAACTGATCCCCGCCCTCGCCGCTCTCACCGGACACATTGGCGAAGAGGTCAAAGGCTATGGCTCGCTGTCGAAAGTCCCGGCCGAGGCCATGGGCAACGTGCGTAACGACATGTACCTGGCCAGCGAAAGCATTCGCCTGATGGACAAAAACAAGGTCGGCAATTTCGACGCCGACACCACTGACAAACTGCAACTGTTCAAACAGCAGATCGACAACGCCACACGCTTTATCCCGCTGTGGGTGAAGATCGCCGTGGCCATCGCCCTGGGCCTCGGCACCATGGTTGGCTGGAAACGAATTGTGGTGACGGTCGGCGAAAAGATCGGCAAGACCCACCTGACCTACGCCCAGGGCGCCTCGGCGGAAACCGTGGCGATGCTGACCATCGGCGCGGCGGACATGTTCGGTTTGCCGGTGTCGACCACTCACGTGCTGTCATCGGGCGTGGCCGGGACCATGGTCGCCAATGGCGGTGGTTTGCAGATGAAGACCATCCGCAATCTGCTGATGGCGTGGGTGCTGACCTTGCCGGCGGCGATTCTGCTGTCGGGCAGCCTCTATTGGCTGTTCACCCAGATCTTCTGATCAACTTAGATCCCTGTGGGAGCTGGCTTGCTCGCGAAAGCGTCAGGTCAGTCAACAATGATGCTGAATGGGCCGGCCTCTTCATGAGCAAGCCCACTCCCACCCTGGATCGCGACCAGCCCCGAATACTTCACCCACCGCCCCCCCCTGTGGGAGCGGGCTTGCTCGCGAAGGCGTCAGATCAGTCAACATCGATGCTGAATGGGCC
>NZ_JASCPO010000304.1:0-5854 GCF_029960145.1 Pseudomonas sp. PS01299
CGCGAAAGCGCTGTTTCAGTCAACATTTGCGGTGGCTGACACGACGCTTTCGCGAGCAAGCCCGCTCCCACAGGTTATGTGTGCAGTTCAAATGATTTGCGGGCATAAAAAAGGGCTCCTCGAAGGAGCCCCTGGGCCGTAGCCCGCCGTCCGGGAAGGACGTGCATGGTAAGTCGCTAAAAATTCAGATTGTCGTGTTGCAATAAGTGCCCTGTGTCAGCCGACGGCGTGAAGTTCGTTGAGTCTGTGGATCCCCGCAGTGCCGGTCATACCGTCCCAGTTGTCGCCGCGTCCTTCTCGCCAGCCGTTGATCCAGGCTTGGCGTACCGACGGTAGAGTAAATGGGCAAAGCTCGCGGGATTTGCCACCAACGCCATATTGATATCCGCGCAAAAATGCTCTTTCCAACGGATCACGCTTAAGTCTTCTCATAGGGTGTTTCCCTCACTTGTTGACTGTTTTCGTCGCGTTGACCTCAACCGAGGTCTGGCAGAAAAAACTCTGCCGTTGGGCGGCTCGCTGCCGGCGTGGCGAGCCAAGGTGTTGACGCCGTTGCGACGTCAACCTGTGGTCAGTTCTAACCAATGAGTCACACCGAGGGAATGATCGTTTTGTCATAAGGACGTAACGAAAATAGTGCTACAGCCATAAGTAACGACGGGTTTCATGAACGTTTTTTCAGCAAACCCCGGTATGATCGGCCCCGCACTGGATGATGGGGTTAATCCTTTAGTGAGAATGACCCACGTTTACGCTGGGGTAATATTCGACGAAGGGTTGCTTTGAGTCATTTTGTTTCATCAACTTTAATACCTGTCCTTGCATCTAAGCTCTTTTAACCCGAGCAGCGGGGATGGAACGGCACACCTTCGTGCCACGCGGGCGCTCTTTTAGAAAAGCGCCTGATTGAAAACCGGATCGGCAATGCGTTGTCGATTCACTAGCCAAAGGCTCTGGAAATACCATGTCCGACCGTTTCGAACTCTTCCTCACTTGCCCCAAAGGCCTTGAAGGCCTGCTCATCGAGGAAGCCGTCGGGCTTGGCCTTGAAGACGCCCGCGAGCACACCTCCGCCGTGCGTGGCATGGCGACCATGGAAACCGCTTATCGCCTGTGCCTGTGGTCGCGTCTGGCCAACCGGGTGCTGCTGGTGCTCAAGCGCTTCCCGATGAAAGACGCTGAAGACCTGTACCACGGCGTGCTTGACGTCGAGTGGCAGGATCACATGCTCGCCGACGGCACCCTGGCCGTCGAATTCAGTGGCCACGGCTCGGGCATCGACAACACCCACTTCGGTGCGTTGAAAGTCAAAGACGCCATCGTCGACAAACTGCGTACCCCGCAAGGCGACCGTCCGTCGATCGACAAGCTCAACCCGGATCTGCGCATTCACCTGCGCCTGGATCGCGGCGAAGCGATCCTGTCCCTCGACCTTTCCGGCCACAGCCTGCACCAGCGCGGTTACCGCCTGCAGCAGGGCGCGGCGCCGCTGAAGGAAAACCTCGCGGCAGCGATCCTGATCCGTTCCGGCTGGCCGCGCATTGCGGCCGAAGGCGGCGCGCTGGCTGACCCGATGTGCGGTGTCGGTACGTTCCTCGTCGAAGCCGGGATGATCGCCGCCGACATGGCGCCGAACCTGCGCCGCGAGCAGTGGGGCTTTACCGCATGGCTCGGCCACGTTCCGGCGCTGTGGAAAAAACTCCATGAAGAAGCGGTCGAACGTGCCGCCGCCGGTCTGGCCAAGCCGCCGCTGTGGATTCGCGGTTACGAAGCCGACCCGCGGCTGATTCAGCCGGGCCGCAATAACGTCGAGCGCGCCGGTCTGAGCGAGTGGATCAAGATCTATCAGGGCGAAGTCGCGACCTTCGAGCCGCGTCCGGACCAGAACCAGAAAGGTCTGGTGATCTGCAACCCGCCGTACGGCGAGCGTCTGGGTGACGAAGCCAGCCTGCTCTATCTCTACCAGAACCTCGGCGAGCGCCTGCGGCAGGCCTGCCTGAACTGGGAAGCGGCGGTGTTCACTGGCGCGCCGGATCTGGGCAAGCGCATGGGCATTCGCAGCCACAAACAGTATTCGTTCTGGAACGGCGCGCTGCCGTGCAAACTGTTGCTGATCAAGGTGCTGCCGGACCAGTTCGTCACTGGCGAGCGGCGGACTCCGGAACAGCGTCAGGCCGAGCGTGAGCAAGCGGCCTACGATCAGACGCCGAACGAGCCGCAAGAGCGCAAGTTCAACAAGAACGGCAACCCGATCAAACCGACGCCAGCCCCGGCGCCAGTGGTCGAGCAGCCGCGCCTGAGCGAAGGCGGGCAGATGTTTGCCAACCGCTTGCAGAAAAACCTCAAGGCGATGAGCAAGTGGGTCAAACGCGAAGGCATCGACTGCTACCGCGTCTACGATGCCGACATGCCGGAATACGCCATGGCCATCGACCTGTACCACGACTGGGTGCACGTGCAGGAATACGCCGCGCCGAAGTCGATCGATCCGGAAAAGGCCTCGGCGCGCATGTTCGACGCCTTGGCGGCGATCCCGCAGGCGCTGAACGTCGACAAGAGCCGCGTGGTGGTCAAGCGCCGCGAGCGTCAGAGCGGCACCAAGCAATACGAGCGTCAGGCGGCGCAGGGCAAGTTCAATGAGGTCAGCGAAGGCGGCGTCAAGCTGCTGGTGAACCTCACCGACTATCTCGACACCGGGCTGTTCCTCGATCACCGGCCAATGCGCATGCGCATTCAGAAAGAGGCGGCCGGTAAGCGCTTCCTCAATCTGTTCTGCTACACCGCGACCGCCAGTGTGCATGCGGCCAAGGGCGGTGCCCGCAGCACCACCAGCGTCGACCTGTCGAAGACTTACCTCGACTGGGCGCGGCGCAACCTGTCGCTAAACGGCTTCTCCGACAAGAACCGTCTGGAGCAGGGCGACGTGATGGCGTGGCTGGAAAGCAGCCGCGACGAGTACGACCTGATCTTCATCGACCCGCCGACCTTCTCCAACTCCAAGCGCATGGAAGGCATCTTCGACGTGCAGCGTGATCAGGTGCAGTTGATCGACCTGGCCATGGCACGTCTAGCCCCGGGTGGCGTGCTGTACTTCTCCAACAACTTCCGCAAGTTCCAGCTGGAGGAGAACCTGGCCGAACGTTACGCGGTCGAGGAAATCAGCGCGCAGACCATCGATCCGGATTTTGCGCGTAACACCAAGATCCACCGCGCCTGGAAAATCACGGCTCGTTGACGCTCGGTCTGGTTGGATCCACAGAGCCTTGATTTTTAAAGGCTCTTGGATCCGATCAGCGCTAGCCAAATTAATGGCTAATAGCTATAACTCAACTCATGGCCAATGGGGTTTTCCCCCCGAAACAATGGCGTCGTGAGTTGCCCCTATGTCGTTGCACCCCGTGCGCCCAAAGATTCTGGGTTTTATCAGCGAAGACGTCTCGGCCTGGCTGGTCGCGCTGCTGGTATTGCTCGCCGGCGGGATTCTCACGGGGCTGCTCGCCTGGGCCACCCTCAATCAGTTTCACCATCAACTGCGCCAACGCTTCCAGCTGCTGGCCAATGAGCGTTACAGCCGCATCGAAGAACGTTTCCAGGATCAGGAACAGCGTCTCGACGGCCTGCGCCGTTTCTTCGCCAACTCCGATTCGGTCTCACGCAACGAATTCGACGGCTATGCCAAACCGCTTCTATTACGCACCCAGGCCTATTCCTATGCGCCGCGGGTCAGCCGTGCCGAACGCCCGGCGGTCGAACAAGCCGTGCGTAACGAAGGCTTCAGTACCTTCACCTTTCGTGAACTGAACGCTGACGATCAGTTGCAGACCGCCGCTGATCGCCCCGAATACGTACCGGTGATCTACACCCAGAGCCTCAGCCGCTTGCCCACACCGCTGGGTTACGACTTGCTGGCGCAACCGTTGCGCCGGGCGACGCTGGAGCGCGCCGACCGCACCGGGCACATGGTGGTGTCGCAACCATTGCATCTGGTGGGGATTGATCCGGCGTATGCCCGGGGCGTCTTGCTGCTGGCGCCGGTCACTCGTGAAGGGGCGCCGAAAGGGCCGCCGCAAGGCTATGTGATGGCGGTGATCAGCATGCAGCAGTTGCTGGCCGACGGACTGCCGGAGGAGCACCAGGATTTCCTCAATGTCCGCATTCTCGACCTGTCCACCGATGAACAGCATGAAGTGCTCTACGAGTCCGCCAACCAGGCCGGGGCCAGTGATCTGTCCGCCACACGTCTGTTGCGCATGGCCGACCATGACTATCAAGTGGATATGCAGCCCAGCGAAGCGTTTCTGCAGGCCAACCATTCGTCAATCAGCAGCCTGGTGGTGCTGGGGGCGCTGCTGAGTCTGTTGCTCAGCGCACTGCTTTACGTGCTGGTCAGTCAACGCCAGCGCGCCTTGCGCATGGTCGAATTGCGCACCCAGGAACTGCACGCCCGCGAGCAGGAATTGCGCGGCACCCACGGTCAGTTGCGTGGCGTGCTGAATGCCGCAACCCAGGTGGCAATCATCGCCACCGACCTGCGCGGGGTGATCAACACCTTCAACCCCGGCGCCGAACAGATGCTCGGCTACAGCAGCGCTGATGTGGTCGGCCATATGACGCTGGAAAACCTGCATCTGCCGCGAGAGCTGGCCGCGCGTTCGGCGGAGTTGAGTGCGCGTTATGGCAAGAGCATTCCGACCTGCCACGCGATGCTGGTCGAGGGCGGCGAGGTCGGCGGTCATGAGGCGCGTGAGTGGACGCTGGTGCGCAGCGACGGCAGTCATCTGCCGGTGAACATGCTCGCCACCCCGGTGCTCGATGAGCAGGGGTTGTGGGTCGGGCATCTGGCGATCTGCATCGACATCACCGAGCGCAAGCGCGTACACGAGGCGCTGGCGGCGCGCGATGTATTGCTGAAAAAGCTCAGCGCGCACGTGCCCGGCGGCATCTATCAATTCAAGATGGAGTTCGACGGGCGCTTCAGCGTGATCTACGCCAGCGATGGCATCCGCGAGATCTACGAGCTGGAGCCGGACGTGCTGCTGCTCAATGCCGAGGCGATTTTCACCCGCATCCATCCACAAGACGTCTCGCGAGTGCGCAGCTCGATCCGTGCTTCGGCAGACAGCCTCAGCCCATGGCGCGAGGAATACCGTGTGCAGTTGCCCGAGCGCGGCCTGCGCTGGGTGCGCGGCGAGGCGACGCCGGAAGAGCTGCCGGGCGGCGGCGTGCTGTGGCACGGCTACATCTCGGACATTTCCGACTTGAAACGGGTGGAAGAGGAATTGCGGGCGCTGTCGGTCACCGACTCGCTGACCGGCATCCACAACCGCCGCTACTTCCAGGAACGCCTGACCACCGAAATGGCCCGGGTCGAACGTGGCGGCGGCGAGCTGTCGGTGATCATGCTCGACATCGATCACTTCAAGCGCATCAACGACCAGTACGGCCATGCCGTGGGCGACCGGGTGCTGCAGGCGGTGTGCGAGCGCATCGGCCATCGTTTACGGCGGACTGATGTGTTCTGTCGCCTGGGCGGCGAGGAGTTCATGGTGCTGTGCCCGGACATCGACGGCGAGCATGCGTACATGCTGGCGGTGGAGTTGTGGCAAGGCCTGCGCAGTGCGCCGGTGGATGTGGTCGGGGTGGTGACGGCCAGTTTCGGCATCGCCAGCTGGCGCCCGGGGGAGGGCGCGGATGCGCTGCTGCTGCGCGCGGATTCGGGGGTGTATGCGGCGAAGCAGGGCGGGCGTGATCGGGTTGAGCAGATGAGCTAAGCCTTGGCACGATCTACCTGTGGGAGCGGGCTTGCTCGCGAAAGCGGTGTGTCAGCCAGCAAAAATACTGACTGATCTGACGC
>NZ_JASCPO010000305.1:0-5841 GCF_029960145.1 Pseudomonas sp. PS01299
TGTAGCGGCTTGCAATCGAAAACAGCCGTGCTCGCAATCAACGCAATTTTCGGCTCAAATTAACTGCGACTGACGGAGCCGTCTGGCTCAGATTAATTGCGAGCGAGCTTGCATTCAGCCGCATCGGCTTGCATTCCATCGCCTCCGGCTCACATTAACTGCAACTGACCAGTTTGAGGTTGTAAGCCGGAACCGCCGAAATTTCTGTCAGCCAATCAACATGGCTTGTCTCGTGCTTGGTCGATGCGCACCTGCATCGCCTGCATGACTTCTTCATGGGTATACGACTTGGCGTTGGGGTCGTCGGCCTCACGGAGAGCTTCCCCGATCTCGCGGGTCATCCGTTCATATTCTTCCGGCCACAACACTTGCTCCATGCGCAGCGACGCCTGCCCCAGTAGGTGCAGCAGGCCGAACAGGCGCATGTCATTGGTGGCGACGATGTGTTCTCGAATCCGCTCCTGGATCACCTCGCAGGCCCGATGTGTATCCGGCGTTGCTGTACCCTCGTAGTGGGCTGGGAGTTTTGCTTCCTCGGCGATCTGCACCCAAGCGCTGGCCAGCGCCTCGATGGTGGGTAGGTTCATTTGCTCATCCACTTGCGCAACAGCCGCTTTTTCAAGGAGGCACGCTCTTGCGGATTGCGTCCCTTGCGGCTGGCAATGCGCTCTGCCGTGGCGGCCTGGCACTTGATGGCCCAGTAGGAGCGGCCATCCTTGCCCATCGACCAGACGTTGCTGACCTGGTTTTCCAGCAGAGGTAGATAGGCACTTAGAGCTTCCGGCGACGCACCGGCCAGCGCGGTACGTTCGCGGGTTCGCCAGCGCTGATGCCAAAGCTTCTTGTCCTTGCGCTCGCTGCGGCAGGTTGTGTGTCCCACGATGGGCGTTTTGCGGCGGCTGCGGCTCATGATGTCGTTGTCTCCGAGAACATTCAGGATAGGCTTTCTGGATAGAGCACCAGTTCTTACACTTGTTCCGGTGGGGTCATCAGGCGGTGCACCTGGTCTTCCAGATCAACGGCGAACTCGAACAGATCGGCTACTTGGCTGCGCGATCCTTCGTTGAACACGGCCATTGCCGGTTGATGTAACTTCAACAGATCAGTGCGCAGTTGCGGCGGGCCGCCGTCATTGCTGTCGCCCCATTCGTCGCGGTGATGCTGATTGTCATGCCGCGGTCCTTTCGTTGTTCTGAGCATCGCCCGGCGTTTACAGGCCAAGCTCGCTATGCGACCCGAGGCGCACGAGTTGCAGCACGGCGTCATCCGGCTTACGGTAAATCAGTACCAGGTCGGGCTTGATGTGGCAGTCCCGGTGATCTTTCCAGTCGCCGGTGAGTGCATGGTCGCGGTGCTTCTCGACCAGCGATTGGTCATTCGCCAGGGCTGTGATGACAGCAACGAAGTCACTCGCCAGCGTCTGACGATGCGGGCCTTTGGCTTCGCGCTTGTAGTCGCGTTTGAACCGGCCGGTCTGTTCAATCGTCCGCATTCAGGTCCGCCATCAAGTCCTCGACGGTAGCGAACGACTTCAAGCCGCCACGGCGGGCTTCCTTCATCGCCTCAATGGTGGTGGCGTTCGGCACCAATGGCTCGAAGGGCAAGGCTTTCTCGCGGGCGACGCGAGTCAACAGGATACGGAAGGCATCGGATACGGTTAGTCCCATCGCTGCGAGCACGACGGTTGCTTCTTCCTTGATGTGCTCGTCAATACGCGCACGGACTACAGCATTTGCGGACATAGGTTGATCCTCTAGATTAATGAGCCACATTGTAGCTCACGGAAAGATGTCTATCAAACGTAGGTTTGTTGGACATCAGGTTGAGATGAGGTCGTCTGTCGTTTTCAGAAGACGACCGCACCATCTGACTGGATGTAACGCCTGGTGTGCATACGGCTCCTGACAGCCCAATATCAGGAGTCGTCTGCACCAATCTCGACTATGCTCAATACTCGTGTGCACCAAAGCGAGGTTTGGGCATGACATCAGACACTCCACCGATTGCCGCGCAAGGCGTGGCCACCCTGCCCGACGAGGCATGGGCGCAAGCCCGGCACCGGACGGAAATCATCGGGCCACTGGCAGCGCTTGAGGTGGTCGGGCATGAAGCCGCCGATGAGGCAGCCCAAGCGCTGGGCCTGTCCCGGCGACAGGTATATGTCCTGATCCGTCGCGCCCGGCAGGGTACTGGCCTGGTAACAGACCTGACGCCCGGCCGATCCGGCGGCGGCAAAGGCAAGGGGCGCTTGCCGGAACCGGTCGAGCGCATCATCCGCGAGCTGCTGCAAAAGCGCTTCCTGACCAAGCAGAAACGCAGCCTGGCGGCGTTCCACCGCGAAGTCGCGCAGGCGTGCAAAACCCAGAAGCTGCCGGTGCCGGCGCGCAACACCGTGGCCCAGCGGATTGCCGGACTACACCCGGCGAAAATAGCCCGCAGCCGGGGCGGGCAGGACGCTGCCCGTCCCTTGCAAGGCGCGGGTGGCATTCCGCCCGAAGTCACCATGCCGCTGGAACAGGTGCAGATCGACCACACCGTCATCGACCTGATCGTGGTCGACGAGCGCGACCGGCAACCGATTGGCCGCCCATATTTGACCCTCGCCATCGACGTGTTCACGCGCTGCGTACTCGGCATGGTGGTCACGCTGGAAGCGCCGTCCGCCGTCTCGGTCGGCCTATGCCTCGCGCATGCCGCCTGCGACAAGCGGCCCTGGCTGGAAGGGCTGAATGTGGAAATGGACTGGCCGATGAGCGGCAAGCCCAGGCTGCTCTATCTGGACAACGCGGCCGAGTTCAAAAGCGAAGCGCTGCGCCGTGGCTGCGAACAGCATGGCATCCGGCTGGACTATCGCCCACCAGGCCAGCCGCACTACGGCGGCATCGTGGAACGGATCATCGGCACGGCGATGCAGATGATCCACGACGAATTACCGGGGACGACCTTCTCCAATCCCGGCCAGCGCGGCGAGTACGATTCCGAGAAGATGGCCACCCTGACGCTGCGCGAGCTGGAGCGCTGGCTCGCGTTGGCGGTAGGCACCTATCACGGCTCCGTGCACAACGGCCTGCTCCAGCCGCCGGCCGCGCGCTGGGCCGAGGCCGTGGAGCGCGTTGGCGTCCCGGCCGTCGTTACCCGCCCCACCGCGTTTTTGGTCGATTTCCTGCCGGTGATCCGCCGCACCCTGACCCGCACCGGCTTTGTCATCGACCACATCCACTACTACGCCGACGCCCTCAAGCCGTGGATTGCCCGGCGCGAGCGCTTGCCCGCCTTCCTGATCCGGCGCGATCCGCGCGACATCAGCCGCATCTGGGTACTGGAACCGGAAGGTCAGCACTATCTGGAGATCCACTACCGCACCTTGTCCCATCCGGCCGTCACCCTCTGGGAACAACGCCAGGCGCTGGCCAAATTGCGTCAGCTCGGGCGCGAGCAGGTGGACGAGTCGGCGCTGTTCCGCATGATCGGGCAGATGCGCGAGATCGTGACCACCGCCCAGAAGGCCACGCGCAAGGCGCGGCGCGACGCTGATCGCCGCCAGCACCTCAAGACGTCGGAGCCACCGGCCAAGCCCATACCGCCGGATGTGGACATGGCTGACCCGCAGGCAGACAACCTGCCGCCGGCCAAACCGTTCGATCAGATCGAGGAGTGGTAGCCGTGGACGAATATCCCGTCATTGACCTGTCCCACCTGCTGCCAGCGGCACAGGGTTTGGCCAGGCTGCCGGCAGACGAGCGCATCCAGCGCATTCGCGCCGACCGCTGGATCGGCTACCCGCGCGCGGTCGAGGCGCTGAACCGGCTGGAAACTCTGTATGCGTGGCCGAACAAGCAACGCATGCCAAACCTGCTGCTGGTCGGCCCCACCAACAACGGCAAGTCGATGATCGTCGAGAAATTCCGGCGGGCGCACCCGGTCGGCACCGACGCTGACCAAGAACATATCCCGGTGCTGGTCGTGCAGATGCCGTCAGAGCCATCGGTGATCCGCTTCTATGTCGCGCTGCTGGCTGCGATGGGCGCGCCGCTGCGCCCGCGCCCACGGCTGCCGGAAATGGAGCAACTGGCGCTGGCCCTGCTGCGCAAGGTCGGCGTGCGCATGCTGGTGATCGACGAACTGCACAATGTACTGGCTGGCAACAGCGTTAACCGGCGCGAGTTCCTCAACCTGCTGCGCTTCCTCGGCAACGAGCTGCGTATCCCCCTGGTCGGGGTCGGCACGCGCGAGGCGTACCTGGCCATCCGTTCGGACGATCAGTTGGAAAACCGCTTCGAGCCGATGCTGCTGCCGCCGTGGGAGGCCAATGAGGACTGCTGCTCGCTGCTGGCCAGCTTCGCGGCGTCACTCCCGCTACGGCGGCCATCCCCGATTGCCACGCTGGACATGGCCCGCTACCTGCTCACCCGGAGCGAAGGCACCATCGGCGAGCTTGCACATCTGCTGGTGGCGGCGGCCGTCGCCGCCGTGGAGAGTGGCGAGGAAGCGATCAACCACCGCACGCTCAGCATGGCCGACTACATCGGCCCCAGTGAGCGGCGGCGACAGTTCGAGCGGGAACTGATGTGAAGTCCGCGCCGCGCTGGCCGCTGCATCCGGCACCCAAGGAAGGCGAAGCCCTGTCCTCATGGCTCAACCGGGTCGCCGCCTGCTACCAGATGGACGTGCACGAGCTGCTGGCCCACGATCTTGGTCACAGCCAACTTGATGACCTGGATACCGCACCATCCTTGTCGTTGCTGACGGCGCTCTGCCAGCGCAGTGGCGTCGAGCTGGAGCGGTTGCGCAGCATGAGTCTTGCAGGCTGGGTGCCGTGGCTGCTCGACAGTCTCGACGATTCGGTACCAGCAGCCTTGGAAACCTATACATTCCAATGCGCGGTGCTCCTGCCCAAGCGCACCCGCAAGGTGCGGTCCATCACTCGCTGGCGTGCCTGGCTACCGAGCCAGACGATTCGCCGGGCGTGTCCGCAGTGTCTGAACGATCCAACGAATCAAGCTGTGCTACTCGTCTGGCAGCTCCCCTTGATGCTGAGCTGCCCGCAGCATGGCTGCTGGCTGGAGTCCTACTGGGGCATGCCCGGCCGGTATCTTCAGTGGGAAATCGCCGATGCTGCGCCGCGCCCTGCCGATGACGCAATCGCCTGCATGGACCGGCGCACCTGGCAGGCGCTGACGACGGGTTTTGTGGAGCTGCCGCGTCGGCGTGTCCACGCCGGCTTGTGGTTCCGGCTGCTGCGCACCCTGCTTGATGAGCTGAACACGCCGCTCTCGCACTGCGGCAGTTGCTCGGCGAGCATCCGCCATGTCTGGGAGCGCTGCGGCCATCCGCTGCGCGCCGGGCAGAGTCTGTGGCGTCCCTACGAGATTCTGGCCCCGGCGGTGCAGTGGCAGATGCTGGAGGCGGCGGCCACCGCCATCACGCTGATCGAGTCAAAGGCGCTGATCCCGCGCGGGGAACAGGCCGCGCTGTTTCAGACGGAGCCGCACACTGGTTTCACCAACGGCCTGCCGGCGAAGGTGCCGAAGCCGGAACCCATCAACCACTGGCAACGAGCAGCCCAGGCCATCGATGAGGCCATCATTGAAGCGCGACACAACCCGGAGACGGCCCGCTTGCTGTTCACACTGGCGTCCTACGGGCGACGCGACCCCGAATCCCTGGAACGTTTGCGCGCCACGTTCACCAAGGAGGGCATCCCGCCGGAGTTTTTGTCACATTACGAGCCTGAATGGCCGTTTGCAGGTCTTAGACTAAATGACGGGTTAAGTGACAGTTTTTGACGGCGAGAACTTTCTGGCTCACACTGTCACATAATCGAACGTATATGTGACAGGT
>NZ_JASCPO010000306.1:0-5778 GCF_029960145.1 Pseudomonas sp. PS01299
CGCGAAGGCATCGTGTCAGTCGACGAATAGTTGACTGACACACCGCCTTCGCGAGCAAGCCCGCTCCCACAGGGGTTACACGTTGCTCAGATAATCCCAGGCAAAAAAAAGCCCGATCTCGCTAAAGCGTTCAATCGGGCTACAGCACTCAGGAGCAACAAGTGCAAAGGGAGGTTCGATGCGCGTAGAGCCTTGAAGGGGTTGCGCCAGGTCACTTAAACAAGCGGCGATTATCTGGCGATTAACATATCAAGCGACCTGGGACAGTTTGGCGTTGGCCTGATTCAGGCCCTTCTCCTGGAAGTCGCCGCCCAGGTTCATGCCTTCGGCGTGAATGAAGGTCACGTCGTGGATGCCGATGAAACCCATGACCTGACGCAGGTACGGTTCCTGATGGTCGGCCGGGCCGCCGGCGTAGATGCCGCCGCGAGCGGTCAGCACGTAGGCACGTTTGCCGCTGAGCAGGCCTTGCGGGCCGGTTTCGGTGTACTTGAAGGTCACGCCGGCACGCAGCACGTGGTCGAGCCAGGCCTTGAGGGTGCTCGGGATCGCGAAGTTGTACATCGGAGCAGCCATCACCAGTACGTCGGCAGCGAGCAGCTCGTCGGTCAATTCGTTGGAGCGCTCCAGCGACGATTGTTCGCTGGCGTTGCGCTGCTCGGCAGGCTTCATCCAGCCGCCCAGCAGGTTGGCGTCCAGGTGTGGAACGGGATTCACGGCGAGGTCACGCACGGTGATCTGATCGTTGGGATGCGCCGCTTTCCACTGACCAATGAAGGTCTGGGTCAGTTGACGGGAAACCGAATCTTGCTGGCGGGCGCTGCTTTCGATGATCAGAACGCGGGACATGGTGTGTAGTCTCCATCCGAGAATGTTGTAGGTCGATGGAGTGAAGGTTAAACAGGGTCGTATCGATGAAAAAGCGCAAATAATTGCTGCAAAGCATCGAATAATTCGTTTAGATGCTGACACGTACCCTTGTAGGAGTGAGCCTGCTCGCGATAGCGGTGTGTCAGACACATTAGGGTTACTGACACACCGCTATCGCGAGCAGGCTCACTCCTACAAGGGATCGACCGTTATTTCGGGCTGCAGCTCAGGTCGATGCGCAGCCTGATGATCTCGCGGGAGAACTTGGCCGTGGCATTCGTATGCTTGCGGGCCGGGACTTCGATGTTGCGCGTACGCGGTGCTTCCGGACCATTGTTGAAAACGACTTTGCAGGTCGCGTCGACATCACCGTAGTTGGCGACCCGGATGGAGCCGATGTCTTTGTCGGTGTCGAAGGTCTCGTAGTCGATCTTCAAGCCATTGAGGTTCTTCTGCACATCGATCGGGTAAGCAAACGCAGTCAGCGGCAGCAACGCGAGCACCACACAACAGAATTTTTTCATTCGCCAGTCTCCATGAGGGACGGCCAGCTTAGGACAAGAGGAGCTATTGATGAAAGCGCCCCGCGTGACCCTTGATCAATGGCGAACATTGCAGGCCGTGGTCGACCACGGTGGTTTCGCCCAGGCCGCCGAGGTTTTGCACCGTTCGCAATCTTCGGTGAGTTACACCGTCGCCCGCATGCAGGACCAGCTCGGCGTGCCGTTGCTGCGCATTGACGGTCGTAAAGCGGTGCTCACCGAAGCCGGCGGTGTGCTGCTGCGCCGCTCGCGACAACTGGTGAAACAGGCCAGCCAACTGGAAGACCTCGCCCATCACATGGAGCAAGGCTGGGAGGCAGAGGTGCGGCTGGTGGTCGATGCGGCCTACCCGAGCGCCCGTATCGTCCGGGCGCTGACCGCGTTCATGCCGCAGAGTCGCGGCTGCCGCGTGCGTCTGCGCGAAGAAGTGCTGTCGGGGGTCGAGGAAGTCTTGCTCGAAGGCGTCGCCGATCTGGCGATCACCGGCCTGAGCATTCCCGGCTACCTCGGTGCGGAATTGAGCGACGTCGAGTTCGTCGCCGTCGCCCACCCGGATCACGCCCTGCATCGGCTCAACCGCGAGCTGAGCTTCCAGGACCTGGAAACCCAGATGCAGGTGGTGATCCGCGACTCCGGCCGCCAGCAACCACGCGACGTCGGCTGGCTCGGCGCCGAACAGCGCTGGACCGTCGGCAGCCTCGCCACGGCTGCCACGTTCGTCAGCAGCGGCCTGGGCTTTGCCTGGCTGCCACGGCACATGATCGAACGGGAATTGAAGGAAGGCACGCTCAAGCTGCTACCGTTGGATCAGGGTGGCAGCCGCAACCCGAGCTTCTATCTGTATTCGAACAAGGACAAACCGCTGGGCCCGGCCACACAAATCCTCATCGAACTGTTGCGTACCTTCGACACTTTGCCGCTTGACGCACCGTTCGCCGCCCCCGAGCAAGCCTGACACGGAGTTCACCGATGGCCTATTTCGAACATGAAGGTTGCAACCTGCACTACGAGGAATATGGCCACGGCACCCCGTTGCTACTGGTTCACGGACTGGGTTCGAGCACCCTGGACTGGGAAATGCAGATCCCGGCGCTGTCGGCGCACTACCGGGTGATCGTTCCGGATATACGTGGTCACGGTCGCTCGGACAAACCTCGCGAGCGCTACAGCATCGCCGGGTTCAGCGCCGATCTGCTGGCGTTGATCGAACACCTGAAACTCGGCCCGGTGCATTACGTCGGGCTGTCGATGGGCGGGATGATCGGCTTTCAGTTCGGCGTCGATCAGCCGCAAATGCTGAAAAGCCTGACCATCGTCAACAGCGCCCCCGAGGTCAAACTGCGCAGCCGCGACGATTACTGGCAGTGGTTCAAGCGCTGGAGCCTGATGCGCGTGCTCAGCCTCGCGACCATTGGCAAGGCATTAGGCGGCAAACTGTTCCCGAAACCCGAGCAGGCTGATCTGCGGCAGAAAATGGCCGAACGCTGGGCAAAAAACGACAAACGTGCTTATCTCGCCAGCTTCGATGCGATTGTTGGCTGGGGCGTCCAGGAACGACTTTCCCGGGTGACCTGTCCAACCCTCATCGTGACTGCCGACCGTGACTACACGCCGGTAGCACTGAAAGAAACCTATGTAAAACTGCTGCCCGATGCGCGGCTGGTGGTCATCGCCGACTCGCGCCACGCCACCCCGCTCGATCAACCCGAACACTTCAACCAAACGCTGCTGGAGTTTCTCGCCGCAGCCGACATTCAATCTCAGGATCACTGACCCATGCTGAAAAAACTCGCCCTCGCCGCCGGCACCGTGCTGTTTGCTGCCAACCTGATGGCTGCCACCCCGGCCAAAGCACCGCACGTGCTGCTGGACACTACCAACGGCCAGATCGAAATCGAACTGGACCCGGTCAAGGCGCCAATCAGTACCAAAAACTTTCTGGATTACGTCAACAGCGGTTTTTACACCAACACCATTTTCCACCGCGTGATCCCGGGCTTCATGGCTCAGGGCGGCGGTTTCACGCCACAGATGCAGCAGAAAGAAACCAAGGCGCCGATCAAGAACGAAGCCAGCAACGGTCTGCATAACGTTCGCGGCACTTTGTCGATGGCCCGTACCTCCAACCCTGATTCGGCCACCAGCCAGTTCTTCATCAACGTCGCCGACAACGCCTTCCTCGATCCGGGCCGTGATGCCGGTTACGCGGTATTCGCCAAAGTGGTCAAAGGCATGGACGTGGTCGACATCATCGTCAACTCGCAAACCACCACCAAACAGGGCATGCAAAACGTGCCTGTCGACCCTGTGATCATCAAGTCGGCCAAAGTCATCGACTAAGCTGTACAGGGCGTTTCGAGCGGCGCTGGCCTGAAGCCACGCCGCTCACACCGATAAAAGGAGAGCCCGGCATCCGGGCGGTTATCTGATGCTCTATCGCCGTTTCGAACAACTGATCGACATATTCCGCGACGCCCCCACGGCCTCCCCTCCGGATCGTGTCTGGCCCTTCTATACCTATTACCTCAAGCAGGTCTGGCCGAGTTTCGCCGCCCTGCTCGTCGTCGGCCTGTTTGCCGCGTTGATCGAAGTCGCGCTGTTCAGCTACCTGAGCCGCATCATCGACCTGGCCCAAGGCACGCCCAACCCGAATTTCTTCAGCGACCACGCCCTCGAACTGACGTGGATGGTGGTAGTCGCCCTGGTACTGCGGCCGATCTTTTTCGGCCTGCACGACCTGCTGGTGCATCAGACCCTCAGCCCCGGCATGACCAGCATGATCCGCTGGCAGAACCACAGTTACGTGCTCAAGCAGAGCCTGAATTTCTTCCAGAACGACTTCGCCGGGCGCATCGCCCAACGCATCATGCAGACCGGCAACTCGCTGCGCGATTCGGCGGTGCAAGCGGTGGATGCGCTGTGGCATGTGGTGATCTACGCGATCAGTTCGCTGGTGCTGTTCGCCGAAGCCGACTGGCGCCTGATGATCCCGCTGCTGACGTGGATCGCTGCCTACATCGGCGCGCTGTACTACTTCGTGCCGCGGGTGAAAGAGCGTTCGGTGGAAGCTTCCGACGCGCGCTCGAAACTGATGGGGCGGATCGTCGACGGCTACACCAACATCGCCACCCTGAAGCTGTTCGCCCACACCAATTTCGAACAGCACTACGCCAAGGAAGCCATCGAAGAACAGACGGTCAAGGCGCAGATGGCCGGCCGCGTGGTGACCAGCATGGACGTGGCGATCACCACCATGAACGGCCTGCTGATCGTCGGCACCACCGCGCTGGCGCTGTGGCTGTGGACGCAGTCGCTGATCACCGTCGGTGCTATCGCCCTGGCCACCGGTCTGGTGATTCGTATCGTCAATATGTCCGGCTGGATCATGTGGGTAGTCACCGGCATCTTCGAAAACATCGGCATGGTCCAGGACGGTCTGCAGACCATCTCGCAACCGGTCAGCGTCACTGATCGCGAGCAGGCCAAACCGCTGGCCGTGGCTCGTGGCGAAGTGCGTTTCGAGCACGTGGATTTTCACTACGGCAAGAAGAAAGGCATCATCGGCGACCTCAACCTGACCATTAAACCCGGCGAGAAAATCGGCCTGATCGGGCCATCCGGCGCCGGCAAATCGACCTTGGTCAACCTGCTGCTGCGCCTGTATGACGTAGAGGGCGGACGGATCCTGATCGATGGGCAGAACATCGCTGAAGTCGGCCAGGAAAGCCTGCGCGCACGCATCGGCATGATCACGCAGGACACCTCCCTGCTGCACCGCTCGATCCGCGACAACTTGCTGTATGGCAAGCCTGACGCCACCGACGCCGAACTCTGGGACGCGGTGCACAAGGCCCGCGCCGACGAGTTCATTCCGCTGCTGTCGGACGCTGAGGGCCGTACCGGTTTCGACGCGCACGTCGGCGAACGCGGGGTGAAACTGTCCGGCGGTCAGCGCCAGCGCATTGCGATTGCCCGGGTGCTGCTCAAGGACGCGCCGATCCTGATCATGGACGAAGCAACCTCGGCACTCGACTCGGAAGTCGAAGCGGCGATCCAGGAAAGCCTGGAAACCCTGATGCAAGGCAAAACCGTGATCGCCATTGCTCACCGTCTCTCGACCATCGCTCGCATGGATCGGCTGGTAGTGCTGGAAAACGGCAAGATCGCCGAGAGCGGTACCCACGCCGAACTGCTGGCGCATCGCGGATTGTATGCGCGGTTGTGGGCGCACCAGACCGGGGGATTTGTCGGGATCGATTGATCATTGAATCAATACAACTCCAATGTGGGAGGGGGCTTGCTCCCGAAAGCGGGGTGTCAGTACCGAACATTTGTGTGGCACACCGCCATAGGGCGCCAGCCCCCA
>NZ_JASCPO010000307.1:0-5766 GCF_029960145.1 Pseudomonas sp. PS01299
GCGGTGGGTCAGTCAATTCAAATGTGACTGATGCACCGCATTCGCGAGCAAGCCCGCTCCCACAGGGTTGTTGAAAACTCTATATCGGCGTCAGGTCCGGGCTATCAATCTGCTCCAGCATCCACTTCACAAAATCCCGCACCTTCGGCACTTCCGCCGCGTGCTCCGGGTAGGCCAGGTAATAGGCGTCGGAACTGGGCATTGCATGCTGCCATGGAATGACCAGTTTGCCGTCGGCCAATTCCTCTTCCACCAGAAACCGTGGCAGCAGCGCCACACCGCAGCCGACCTGGGCGGCGCGGATGCACATATAAAAGGTTTCGAAACGCGGGCCGTGGTAGCTGTGTTCGGTGTGGTAACCCTGACTGTCGAACCAGTCATGCCAGGCCTGTGGGCGCGAGGCATTTTGCAGCAGCACCAGATCGGTCAGTTGCGTCGGGTCGGTGAAGGGCTGATCCGGCAGGCTGCCGGGCGCACAGACCGGTACCAGCTCTTCGCCGAACAGCTTCAGGCATTCGGTGCCGGGCCGTGAGCCTTGGCCGAAATAGAACGCCAGATCGCTGCGCCCCTGTAGCAAATCGTCGGCCTCCTGCTCGTTGCACAAGTCGAGATGGATCGACGGATGGCGCAGACGCCAGCCCTTCAGACGCGGTACCAGCCAGCGCGCGCCGAAGGTCGAAGGGGTAGAAACGCGCAGGACTTCGGTCTCGCCGCCGTAGGAGCGCAGGTAATGCGTGGACATTTCCACCTGGGTGAGGATTTTTCGGACTTCCACCAGGTACAAATCCCCGGCCGGGGTCATCTGCAAGCGACGACGCACCCGACGGAACAACAAGTGCTGCAACAATTCCTCAAGCTGCGCCACTTGCTTGCTGACAGCGCTCTGGGTCAGGTTCAGCTCTTCGGCGGCCCGGGTGAAGCTCAGGTGCCGGGTCACGGCCTCGAAGCACTGCAACGCGGTGATCGATGGCAGGTGGCGTTTATTCAGCATGGGTGATCCCTTTTTCTTGTCTTTCTGTGCGCAGCATGAATAAACGGAATGATATCTCGCGTAAAGGTCGTTTGTTGCCTTGCCCTCGGGAAGCTACAACTAAAGGCCTGCCCGGTCGCGAAAATGCGTCCGCACACATTCTGTTTTTCGCTTGAGGAGTGACCCATGGTTGCCGCATTGCTTGATCGTCTTGGTGTGAACCCGGCCCTGTATCAGAACGGCAAAGTGCCGGTGCATTCGCCCATCGACGGCAGCCGCATCGCCGCCGTGAACTGGGAAGGCCCGGCCGAAGTCGAGCAGCACATCAGTCGCGCAGATCATGCTTTCGAGCTGTGGCGCAAGGTGCCGGCCCCGCGTCGCGGCGAACTGGTGCGTCAGTTCGGCGAAGTGCTGCGTGAGTACAAGGCTGACCTTGGCGAACTGGTGTCGTGGGAAGCGGGCAAGATCACTCAGGAAGGCCTCGGTGAAGTGCAGGAGATGATCGACATCTGCGACTTCGCCGTCGGCCTGTCGCGTCAGCTGTACGGTTTGACCATCGCCTCCGAGCGCCCGGGCCACCACATGCGTGAAACCTGGCATCCGCTGGGCGTGGTCGGCGTGATCAGCGCGTTCAACTTCCCCGTCGCGGTGTGGGCGTGGAACACCACGTTGGCGCTGGTCTGCGGTAACCCGGTGGTGTGGAAGCCGTCGGAGAAAACCCCGCTGACCGCACTGGCCTGCCAAGCACTGTTCGATCGCGTGGTGAAGAATTTCACCGATGCGCCGGCGCACCTGTGCCAGGTGATCATCGGTGGCCGTGATGCCGGCGAAGCGCTGGTGGATGACCCGCGTGTCGCGCTGGTCAGCGCCACCGGCAGCACCCGCATGGGCCGTGAAGTGGCGCCGAAAGTCGCCGCACGTTTTGCTCGCAGCATTCTCGAACTGGGCGGCAACAACGCGATGATCCTCGGCCCGAGCGCCGATCTGGACATGGCCGTGCGCGCCATCCTGTTCAGTGCGGTCGGTACTGCCGGGCAGCGTTGCACCACCCTGCGGCGGCTGATTGCCCATGAGTCGGTGAAGGAAGAAATCGTCACCCGCCTCAAAGCCGCGTACGCCAAAGTGCGCATCGGTCATCCGCTGGAAGGCAATCTGGTCGGCCCGCTGATCGACAAACACAGCTACGAAAATATGCAGGACGCGCTGGAGCAGGCACTGAGCGAGGGCGGCCGGGTGTTCGGCGGCAAGCGTCAGCTCGAAGATCAGTTCCCCAACGCCTACTACGTGTCGCCGGCCATTGTCGAAATGCCAGAGCAGAGCGACGTGGTCTGCAGCGAAACCTTTGCCCCGATCCTCTACGTGGTCGGCTACAGCGACTTCCAGGAAGCACTGCGCTTGAACAATGCGGTGCCGCAGGGCCTGTCGTCGTGCATCTTCACTACCGACGTGCGCGAGGCCGAGCAGTTCATGTCGGCGGTCGGCAGCGACTGTGGCATCGCCAACGTCAACATCGGCCCGAGCGGCGCGGAAATCGGCGGCGCGTTTGGTGGCGAGAAGGAGACCGGTGGCGGTCGTGAGTCGGGCTCCGACGCCTGGCGCGCCTACATGCGCCGCCAGACCAACACCGTGAACTACTCGCTGGAGTTGCCGCTGGCGCAGGGCATTACCTTCGACTGAGTTTGGAATGAAGCAGATCCTGGGAGCGGGCTTTTGTGGTGAGGGGATTTATCCCCGATGGGCTGCGCAGCGGCCCCAAAACATGCAATCGCGGAGTTTCAGATACACCGCATGCACTGGTTTTACGGTTGCTATGCAACCGATCGGGGATAAATCCCCTCGCCACAGGGCTTTATCCCACAGGATCAGCAGTGTGTTTGGCAGGTTTCTGTTGGAGTCTGGCAATGCCGTTACGCGAAGAATGTCTGTGGGAAAAACTCACGCCGCAGCGCCCGGATAACACCGCGCTCAAGAGTGAGGTCAAAGTCGATGTCTGCGTGATCGGCGCCGGGTTTACCGGGTTGTCGGCGGCGCTGCATCTGTTGGAGAAGGGCAAAAGCGTCTGCGTGCTCGAAGCGCATCGTGCCGGGTATGGCGGCTCCGGACGCAACGTCGGGCTGGTCAACGCCGGCATGTGGATCCCGCCGGACGAGATCGAAGCCGGATTCGGCGAAGCGGTCGGCAGTCAGCTCAACCGCATGCTCGGGGCGGCGCCGGCGCTGGTGTTCAGCCTTGTGGATAAATACAACATCGATTGCCAGTTGCGCCGCGAAGGCACCCTGCACATGGCGCACAACGCCAAGGGCGAGGCGGATCTGCGAAGTCGCGAGCAACAATGGAAGCGCCGCGGGGCGCCGGTCGAGCTGCTCACCGGCAAGGCCTGCGAGCAAGCCACCGGTACGCAGAAGATTGCCGCCGCACTGCTCGATCGCCGCGCCGGTACGCTCAACCCTATGGCCTATGTCACCGGCCTGGCCAACGCGGTGAAGGGCTTGGGCGGGCAGATGTTCGATCACTCGCCAGTGACCCGTCTCGAACGCGTGGACCAGCTATGGTCGGTGCAGACCGAGCTAGGTTCGGTACTCGCCGAGCAAGTGGTGATCGCCTCCAACGCCTACACCGAGGGCGACTGGACCGAACTCAAGCGCAACTTCTTCCCCGGTTACTACTATCAGGTCGCTTCGGTGCCGCTGACCGAAGACGCCGCCCATGACATCCTCCCCGGCGGGCAGGGCTCGTGGGACACGCGCCAAGTGCTGAGCAGCATCCGTCGTGACAAGGACGGCCGGTTGTTGCTCGGAAGTCTGGGCAACGGCAATCAGAAGCCGACGTGGTTCCTCAAGGCCTGGGCCGACCGGGTGCAGCAACACTACTTCCCCAACCTGAAACCGGTGGAATGGGAATGCACCTGGACCGGGCGCATCGCCTTCACCCCCGATCACCTGATGCGCCTGTTCGAACCGGCGCCGGGACTGGTGGCCGTCACCGGTTACAACGGTCGTGGCGTGACCACCGGCACTGTGGTCGGCAAAGCCTTCGCCGACTACCTGTGTGACGGAAATCCTCAAGCCCTGCCGATCCCCTTCGCACCGATGCAGCCCCTGGCCGGCGTCGGCCTGCGCAGTTGCCTGTACGAGGCCGGCTTCTCGCTGTATCACGCGGGCCAGTGCCTGCGCATCGTCATTTGAGTGTTGAAATATGTTGCCGGAAGCGGCGCTTTTCGGCGTAGCGACTAGCCTCTAATGGTGCGGGTTGTAGCAGTCCCGCACCAGCAGTGTGCAGTTCGGTGACGCGAGCTGTTACAGGCTGGTTGCACGTCGTTTGGTGCCGCGGTTGCAATGATGGCGCAAGCGGGTTGCGCCTCAGATTTAAAAAGGTTTCACCTTCCGCGGTTTAGACGGTTGCACGCCCAATGAAAATGGGAACGAAACAGTCGAAATAACAAGAAAGCAGCGACTTTTTGAAGAATAAAAAACCGATGGCACGGCGCTTGCTCAGAGCATTCAGTGAAGTGAAGTCGCAGTGCCAACTAAAAAAAACCTTGGAGCACCACCTCATGTCCCAGACGTTTTACAAGAAAGGCTTTCTGGCCCTCGCAGTAGCTACTGCGCTGGGTGTTTCTGCGTTTGCTCAAGCTGATGTGAAAATCGGTGTAGCGGGTCCGATGACTGGCGCCAACGCGGCATTTGGCGAGCAGTACATGAAGGGTGCACAGGCAGCGGCGGACGCAGTCAACGCGGCAGGCGGCGTCAACGGCGAGAAAATCGTACTGGTCAAGGGCGATGACGCCTGCGAACCGAAACAGGCAGTGACAGTCGCCAAGGATCTGGTCAACCAGAAGGTAGCCGGCGTGGTCGGTCACTTCTGCTCCTCTTCCACCATCCCCGCCTCGGAAATCTACGACGAAGCCGGCGTTATCGCGATCACCCCGGGTTCCACCAACCCGCAAGTGACCGAGCGCGGCCTGAGCGCCATGTTCCGTATGTGCGGGCGTGACGACCAGCAAGGCATCGTCGCGGGCGACTACATCGTCGACGTGCTCAAGGGCAAGAAGGTCGCCGTGCTGCACGACAAGGACACCTACGGTCAGGGCCTGGCCGATGCGACCAAGGCTCAACTGGAAAAACGTGGCGTGAAGCCGGTGCTGTATGAAGGCCTGACCCGTGGCGAGAAAGACTTCAGCGCTGTGGTCACCAAGATTCGTGCAGCCGGTGCCGACGTGGTCTACTTCGGCGGCCTGCACCCGGAAGCCGGCCCGCTGGTCAAGCAACTGCGTACCGAAGGCCTGAAAGACGTCAAGTTCATGTCTGATGACGGCATCGTCACCGACGAACTGGTGACCACCGCCGGTGGCCCGCAATACGTTGACGGCGTGCTGATGACCTTCGGCGCCGACCCTCGCCTGCTGCCAGACAGCAAGACGGTAGTGGACGCGTTCCGCAAGGCCGGCACCGAGCCTGAAGGCTACACCCTGTACGCGTACGCGTCGGTTCAGACCCTGGCGGCCGCCTTCAACGGCGCCAAGTCCAACAGTGGCGAAAAAGCCGCCGAGTGGCTCAAGGCCAACCCGGTGAAAACCGTCATGGGCGAGAAAGCCTGGGACAAGAAGGGCGACCTGAAAGTCTCTGACTACGTGGTTTACCAGTGGGACAAGGACGGCAAATACCATCAGCTGGAAAAACAGAAGTAAGGGCTGACGCGATCATCCGAACACCATGAACCCCTGTGGGAGCGGGCTTGCTCGCGAATGCGGGATGTCAGTCGCCATCAACGGTAGCTGATACACCGCTTTCGCGAGC
>NZ_JASCPO010000308.1:0-5718 GCF_029960145.1 Pseudomonas sp. PS01299
CGCTCCCACAGGATTTGTGGTTGCTCACCTGGTTGTGTTGCAACCTGATACCTGTGGGAGCGGGCTTGCTCGCGAAGGGGCCCGATGGTTTAGCGCAAAACTCAATGATCAGCTGCGAGCAAATGCCACCGCCGCCGCAAACTGCTCCTCACTCGGCCGCACCCCGGTGTACAGCACAAACTGCTCCAGCGCCTGGATCGCAATCACTTCCAGCCCGGTAATCACCTTCTTGCCCTCAGCCCGCCCACGCACTATCAGCGGCGTCTCGGACGGAATCGCTACCACATCGAATACCGTGTCGGCCGCCTGAATCACTTCAGGCTCGAACGCCAGTTGCCCGGCCTCCGGCCCGCCGTCCATGCCCACCGGGGTGACGTTGATCAGCATCTGCGGCCGCTCGTCGCCGAGCTCCGCCTGCCAGCGATAGCCCAGCGAGTCCGCCAGTGCCCGTCCGGCGCGCTCGTTACGCGCAACGATCAAGCCATTCTTGTAGCCACCATCGCGCAAGGCACTGGCCACCGCTTTGGCCATGCCGCCGCTGCCGCGCAGGGCGAACGTCGTGTCTTGCGGTACCGCGTGGGTTTCCAGCAATTGCGCGATGGCGATGTAATCGGTGTTGTAAGCCTTGAGATGGCCGTTGGTGTTGACGATGGTGTTGATCGACTGGATCGCCGCCGCCGACGCATCCAGTTCATCGACCAGCGCAATGCACGCTTCCTTGAACGGCATCGACACACCGCAACCGCGAATCCCCAACGCACGAATCCCGCCAACAGCCCCCGGCAGATCCTGACTGCTGAACGCCTTGTAATAGAAGTTCAGGCCCAACTGCTCATACAAATGGTTATGAAACCGCAGACCGAAGTTCCCGGGGCGCCCTGACAGGGACATGCACAGCTGGGTGTCTTTGTTGGGATTCATCTGCATGAAACTTCTCCTTCAAAACGGACTTTCGGATGGACGGAGTTAGCCATTCCATCGGGTTCTGGACGATCATAGGCGCCTGTCTGCAACGGGCTGCGAGCCCCTTTGACCGACCGGTAAAGAAGCCGGTACAGACCTTACACAAAATTTACCCAGCGGCTGTGCTGATTTTCAGAATTTCGCTGTCATAGAAGTATCCCCGCGACAACTTTGGGCCTGGTGCAGGCCCGGACGCCGGGTCGAAGAACCGAGGAATTATCATGATTCGTAAACTCCCCATCGTGGCCTTGTTGATTGGTGCATTCGCTATCACAGGTCAGGCAGAAGCCCACGGCGGTGGCTGGCAGGGTCCGGCAGTGTTTGGTGCGATCGTCGGCTCGGCCATCATCGGCTCCGCGTTGATCAACCAGGACCGGCCGGTCTACGTGCAACAGCCTGTTTACGCTCAACCGGCACCGGTTTATGTGCAACAGCCTCCGCCACCGGTCTACTACCAGCCGGCGCCGGTCTATGTGCAACAACCGGTCTACGTGCCTGGCCCGGTCTACTACGGCCCACCACGCGGCTACTACGGCCGGCCACACGGCTACTACGGTGGCCCGCGCTGGTAATCGCAACCAACAAGCCCCGCTTTATAGCGGGGCTTTTTTATGACCGTCGGTCGGGCCAAGTCTGAAAAAATCTCGCCAAGGTCGCTGTGAGGACAGTCCCGGCAGCTAAAGTCGGCATGATGGACTTGACCGTCGGGGGCAAAACACAGAACGGTCATCTATTTGTCATGACGGAACCGCAATCTGAATCCGTCCGTAAACAACAGGTTGATAAAAACAAGGACGACCCATGCCTACTCAAAATCCGCACCGCATCGTCGGCCTGTGCACTTCAAGCAAGGTGTACAGCGCGCTGACTGAACTGAAACACCTGGAAGGCCACCGCTGCGCCAAGTTTCTTTCGCTGCTGGCGGAGAATCTCGTGCACAAGGGCCTGCTCAATGAGCGCGAAGTGGTGCACATGCTCGACCAGGTTGTCGATTGAAACAGCCCTCACTGTTATCAATGACCACTATCGAAAGCGTTGATTGTCCCTGAGCGCAGCGAATCCCTAAGGTAGCTCCACAGATTGATGGAGGTACTTGTCATGGCTCAGGTTCAAATCATGTCGGTAGTTGGCAGCGCTGTTCCCGCATCGCTCAGAGCATCGGGATTGCTCGCCTGCTGGTATCTGGTGCGCGATGGCGAGCCGATCAGCGGCCCTCTCACTTCACTGCCCGCGGCGCAGGCCCTGTCGCAGAAAATCGTCAGCGCGCCGTTCCACGCTTAAGGCAACTGGACCTTCGGTTTGGTCTCAATGAACAGCGCCCAGCTCGACATGAACAGCGCCGCGATCAGCGGCCCGATCACGAAACCGTTGAGGCCGAACACTGCGAGGCCGCCGAGGGTCGAGATCAGGATCATGTAGTCCGGCATCCGCGTGTCCTTGCCGACCAGGATCGGGCGCAGCACGTTGTCCACCAGACCGATTACAAATACCCCGAACACCCCCAGCACCACACCCTGCCAGATCATCCCGCTGAGCAGGAAGTACACCGCCACCGGCGCCCAGACGATCCCCGCCCCCACCGCCGGCAACAGTGACAGAAAGCCCATCAGCACCGCCCACAGCAACGCGCTGGGAATGTCGAGAAACCAGAAAATCGCACCACCCAATGCCCCTTGAGTGACCGCCACCACCAGGTTGCCCTTCACCGTCGCGCGTACCACCCGATTGAATTTCAACTGCAAACGGCGTTTGTGATTCTCTTCCAGCGGTACCGCGGTGCGAATCTTGCGCACCAGCTCGGCGCCATCGCGCAGAAAGAAAAACAGCAGGTACAGCATGATGCCGAAGCTGACCACGAACTCGAATGTGCCTTGACCGAAACTGAACGCCTGACTCGCCAGCACCTGACTGCCCTGCATCGATGCCTTGACGATTTTCTCGCGCAGACCATTGAGTTCGCCCATGCCAAAGCGATCGAGCAGATGCTGAAAGTACGGGGGCAAACTGTGTTTGAACTGCGCCAGATAGGCACCGATGTCCAGTTGGCCGCTTTCGATGCTGTTGTAAACCGTCGCGCCTTCCTGGACCAACAGGATGCTGAGGATGATCACCGGCAAGATCGCGATCACCAGGCAGATGCCCAGAGTACAAAGCGCTGTCAGGTTGCGCCGCCAGCCGAATTTGAGCTGTAACTTGCGCTGCATCGGCGCAAACAGAATGCCGAGAATCACCGCCCAGAACACCGCGCCGTAGAACGGCAGCAGAATCCAGATGAAAGCGACCGTCACCAACAGCAACAGCACGGTGAGGGATTTGAATTGCAGGGTTTTTTCGTTCATGTCCGATCCATGTCAGTCAGGCGTCTCGCACGCCCCGAACCTTAGTCAGCCGGGGCGCGCGCGAGTGCCATCTTTGTTCATGGAGCATAGATTGCCTGGACGATGCAGCCCGGCTAATCAGCGCACCGGCAGTTTGACGATCTGCGCAGTGCTCAACACATCGCCGAAGGTGTCTTCGACTTCCGCCAACGCGGCTTTGTGCAGCGAATCCTTGTCGATAGACACGCCGTTGGCCCGAGTGATGGCGCGGGTCGCCGAGGCATCGGACGCGACAATCACGTTGTAACCCAAAGGCGCGGCGTCCCGTGCGGCACCCGCCACGCAGGCGTGGGTCATCAGGCCGGAAATGATCAGGGTCTGGATGCCGGCCTTTTTCAGTTGCTGGTCAAGGTCGGTGCTGGCGAACACGCTGACGGTGCTCTTTTGCAGCACCACGTCTTGCGGGCGCGGCTGCATGTCCGGGTGAAATTTAACGGTCTGGCCATCGATGGCAAACACTGGCGAGCCGGCCGGGGCAACGTGCTGCACGTGATACACCGGGATCTTGTGACTGTCAGCGAAAGTGATCAGCTCACGAGTCTTGGCCAGGGCAGCGGCACCGTCCGGGATCGGCATCCGGCCGCTGAAATATTCATTCTGGAAATCGATCACCACCAGTGCGGATTTGCCCGCTGGCAAATGATCAGCCGGTGTCGCGCCGGACATTGCCCGAATGGTCGGGTGGTTGTCGGCCATCGCTGCGCTGCTGGCCAATACACCGGAAAATGCACAAGCGGTGAGAAAGCGGCGAGTAAAGTTCTGCATGGGAAAGTCCTGCCTCGGTTGATTTGACAAGCGAATCTTAAGCAGCCACCGCCGCACCGAACACAGTGAAACCGGCACATGATCTGTGCCCTTTCTGCACAGATAAAGTCCACACACTCAAACGTAGATCCAGATCAATAAACCGCACTTGCCACTGCACTACCCTGCCGCGCTTTTGCGACCGATGCCGCCATGAAGCCAGACCTCCCCCTAGCCGCCCCGGAATTGCTCGCCCCTGCCGGCACCCTGAAGAACATGCGCTATGCCTTCGCCTACGGTGCCGATGCGGTCTACGCCGGCCAGCCGCGTTACAGCCTGCGGGTGCGCAACAACGAGTTCGACCACGCCAACCTCGCCCTCGGCATTCGCGAAGCGCAGGCACAGGGCAAGCGCTTCTACGTGGTGGTCAACATCGCCCCGCACAACGCCAAACTGAAGACCTTCCTCAAGGATCTGGCGCCAGTGATCGAGATGGCGCCGGATGCGCTGATCATGTCCGACCCGGGCCTGATCATGCTGGTGCGCCGGCATTTCCCGCAGATGCCGATCCACCTTTCGGTGCAGGCCAACACGGTGAACTGGGCGAGCGTCGAATTCTGGCAGCAACAGGGGCTGAGCCGGATCATTCTGTCGCGGGAGCTGTCGCTGGAAGAAATCGGTGAAATCCGTGAACAGGTACCGGGCATGGAGCTGGAGGTGTTCGTCCACGGTGCGCTGTGCATGGCCTACTCCGGGCGCTGCCTGCTGTCGGGCTACATGAACAAGCGCGACGCCAATCAGGGCACCTGCACCAACGCCTGCCGCTGGAAGTATTCGGCGCAGCAAGCCACGGAAAACCAGCTCGGCGAGATCGTGCAGACCTTCCAGCCGGAGCCGACCCTGGGCATCGGCGCGCCGACCGATCAGGTATTCCTGCTGCAGGAAGCGAATCGCCCCGACGAGTTGATGCCCGCATTTGAAGACGAGCACGGCACCTACATCATGAACGCCAAGGATCTGCGCGCGGTGCAGCATGTCGAACGCCTGACGCGCATGGGCGTGCATTCGCTGAAGATCGAGGGCCGGACCAAATCGCACTTCTATTGCGCGCGCACCACTCAGGTCTATCGCCGGGCAATCGACGATGCGATGGCCGGGCGCGAGTTCGACCGCAGCCTGATGACCGATCTGGAGTCACTGGCCCAGCGCGGCTACACCGAAGGTTTCCTGCGTCGCCATGTGCATGACGAATACCAGAATTATCAGAACGGCAGCTCGGTGTCAGAGCGTCAGCAGTTCGTCGGCGAACTGACCGGCGAGCGCCGCGACCGGTTGGCCGAGGTCAAAGTGAAGAACCGTTTTGCCTTGGGCGATCATCTGGAATTGATGACTCCGAAGGGCAATTTCCACTTCGACCTGCACCAGTTGCAGAGTGCCAAGGGTGAAGCGATCGAGGTTGCGCCGGGGGATGGACACACGGTGTACCTGCCGATTCCGGATGCGGTGGATTTGCGCTTTGGCCTGCTGATGCGCGACCTGACTCCTTGACCCCCTCCCATGTAGGAGCTGCCGCAGGCTGCGATCTTTTGATCTTGTTCTTCAATAACAAAGTCAAAAGATCGCAGCCTGCGGC
>NZ_JASCPO010000309.1:0-5698 GCF_029960145.1 Pseudomonas sp. PS01299
CTTTAGTGCCTGACACACCGCTATCGCGAGCAGGCTCACTCCTACAGGGGATCTGCGTGATCCAGCCATTCAGGAGTTTTCCCATGCAACGCATCGACCATGTCCTGCCCTGGAGCCATCTGGGCAGCGAACGTTCCCTCAGCGTCTTCCGTTACGGCGCGGGCAGCCGCAAGGTGTACATCCAGGCCAGCCTGCACGCCGACGAACTGCCGGGGATGCGCACCGCGTGGGAACTCAAGCAACGCCTCAACGCGCTGGAACAGCAGGGCCGTCTGCAAGGCGTGATCGAGCTCGTGCCGGTGGCCAACCCGATTGGCCTCGACCAGCATCTGCAAGGCAGCCACATGGGGCGCTTCGAGTTGGGCAGCGGGAAGAATTTCAACCGCGCGTTTGTTGAACTCAGTGCGCCGGTGGCGGCGCGAATCGGTGAGCAACTGGGCAGCGACGCTGAGGCCAACATCGCGCTGATCCGCCAGACCATGGGCCAGGTGCTCGATGAGTTGCCAGCCCCGGCCTCGCAACTGGAAGCGCTGCACCGCTTGCTGCTGCGCCATGCCTGCGACGCCGACATCACCCTCGATCTGCATTGCGATTTCGACGCGGCGATTCACATTTACGCATTGCCGCAACACTGGCCGCGCTGGCAATCGCTGGCGGCGCGACTGAAGGCCGGCGTGGCCTTGTTGTGCGAAGACTCCGGTGGCAGTTCGTTCGATGAATCGTGCTCATCGCCGTGGCTGCGTCTGGCGCGGGCGTTCCCGAACGCGGCGATTCCTCCGGCGAACTTTGCCACCACCCTGGAACTGGGCAGCATGGGCGACACGCGGGTCGATCAGGCGCAGGCCAATTGTGAAGCGATTCTCGGCTTTCTCGCCGAGCAGGGTTTCATCAGCGGCGAATGGCCGGCGGCGCCGAGCGAGTGCTGCGAAGGCATGCCGTTCGAAGGCACCGAATACCTGTTCGCCCCGCACCATGGCGTGGTCAGTTTCCTGCGCAATGCCGGGGAGTGGGTCGAGCAGGGGGATGCGCTGTTCGAAGTGGTGGATCCGTTGAATGACCGGCTGACCACCGTCCGCGCCGGCACCAGCGGCGTGCTGTTTGCGATTGATCGCGGGCGCTACACCCAGCCGGGGATCTGGCAGGCCAAGGTGGCGGGGCGTGAGCCGATTCGGGTGGGCAAGCTGATAAACGACTGACAGATTTCCTTGGATTTTCCGGCCTCATCGCGAGCAGGCTCACTCCTACATTTGGCATGCGTTGTCCCTGTAGGAGTGAGCCTGCTCGCGATAGCGGTCTCGCCAGCACCACAATCTTCAGAGAGTGTTAGGCTCACCGACGAACCCGACACTCTGTGAAGGAAGGCTCTATGTTGAAGGCGTTTGCCCTGTTAACCCTGCTGGCGTCCAGCGCCGTCCACGCGCAAACCACGCTGCAAAGCGATTTGCCACTGAAATACATCGAACAGGTTCACCCGGACGCGAACACTCGGCCGCTGGTGATTTTTCTGCACGGTTACGGCAGTAACGAAGCCGATCTGATAGGCATGAAATTTCAGCTGCCGGCGCAGTACAACTACCTTTCGGTGCAGGCGCCGCTGGCGTTGGGCGAAGGGCGTTTCCAGTGGTTTCGCAAGAAAGGCGAAGGGGCCTACAACGGTGAGACCGATGATCTGAAGGCCAGCGGTCAGAAACTGCGGGAGTTTGTCGCCCAGGCGGCGAAGAAATATCACGCCAGCCCGGACAAGGTGTACCTGATCGGCTTCAGCCAGGGCGCGATGATGAGCTACGAGGTGGGCCTGCGTCCGCCCGTGGCGGTCGGCGGCATTGCAGCGTTGAGCGGACGCCTGTTGCCGGTGTTGAAAACTGAGCTAAGGACCGAGCAGCCACCGTTGCCGCTGCACATCTTCATCGGCCACGGCACCGCCGATGATCGGGTGCCGTACCGCGACGGCACCGAAGCCAATGCGCTGCTGCAAAAACTTGCCTACAAACCCGAGTTTCACGCTTATCCCGGTGTCGGCCACAGCATCAGTTCTGCCGAGCTGCGGGACTTGAACGCCTGGCTGCAGCAGCTCAATCCGTAAGGATCACTTGTCCTTGAGGATGGTTTTCACCAGCGCATCGTGACCGCTCTTGTCGCTAGCCCGGGAAATCACCTGAACCAGCGCCATGCGCTTGCCGGAGGCGGCGAGCAGGGTGGTATTGAGGGTCTGGCCGCCGCCCTGAGTGGCGGTGCTGTCGACCTGACGCACGCCGAGGCCGCTGCTTTTCTGGGTCAGGCTTTTTTCGCTGAGCTTGTTGAAGTCCGGCAGGGCCTTGCGCTGGTCATCGATGAAACTCGCCAGGCTGCCATCGAGAAATTCGTTGTCGTTGTCCTTGACGCTGGCGCCGCCGGCGATCTGGTTTTCCGCGGCGATGACCACGGTCTTGGTCGCCTGATTGGTGTACATCGTGCCCTTGGCACCGGTTGGCCCGGCCGGCAGCGGGTCGGCGGTGAAGCCTTTGGGCAGGACGAAGGTGAACTTGCCGTCGAGCATCGACACGTTGTTGGTCGAGGCCTTTTCCTTGGGCTTGGCTGCCTGGGCGTTGAGGGCGCCGAGGCCGGCGACCGCCGCCAGCAACAGGACGACGGCTTTCTTGCTGAGCAATGACATGTGAATCTCCGAGGGATGGTCGCGCCAGGGCGGCGATGATCCCACGGAGCATGCCTGGCATTCCAGCGCGGTTTGTCAGGCTGCCTCAGCCTTGAGGTTGTGGGCTTTTGGCGGGAGTCGGTCGGGCCAGCAACTTGCGGGTGACCCCGAGCATGGCCACCGACACCGCGACACCGACGATGAATCCGCTGAGGCCGAGACTCGGCAGGGTCAGCGCCGTCACCAGGCAAAATGCCGAGAACGAGTACATGCCGGTCGCCGTCGCCCGCAGCAATGCCGCGGTAAACGCCGGGCCACGGGTCTGCTGAGAGAACACCGCCATCACACTGCCGAGCACCGGGAACACCGCGAGCAAGCCGCTCCAGCGCTCGCCCACGGTACTCGCAAGCATGGTCACCAGCAGCGTCAGCGCCGCGCCGGCAATCATCCGCCAGAGCAGTTTGTCCGACTTCGGCGCCGGGCCGTTCAGTACCGGCTGCACGTCGGGAAACAGGTACGGCGCGGCGAGCAGGGCAATCGCCGCCGCAGCGATCGAGAACGGCAGCGACGGCGGAATCAGCGACAAAACCAGCGCCAGTCCCGCCCAAACCGACAGCGAAACCGTCAACGCCCACGGCCAGTTCGCCCGCTGCGCCACCTGCGCGTAGGTAATGCAGAAGGCGATCATGGCGAACATCGCCGACAGCGCCGCCACCGCCGATTGCGCGGCAAACTGCGGCCCCTGTTCGATGGCGAGGAAAAACAGAATCGGCCCGACCACCACCGGCAACCCCGACAGCCAACCGGCGACGCTTGGTCCCCAGCGCTTGCCGGCGAGAGAAATCAGCAGCAGAAAAGCGGGGATCAGCAGTAATTTGAGGATCAGCACGCGGGAGGCCTCCGGGGATGGAACGGCCAAGGTAACCGATTGCTGCATTGATCGACAATTTTTGTATACAAAGTCTGTGAGTGATATCCGCTATGCTCTGAAGATCAGGGTTTAACGGAGTCGATGCCGCGATGTGCAAACCATCGAAGTTGCTGCGTGGGTGCTGTGGCATCGGCTTGTGGGCGTTGTTGCTGACGCCAACCTGGGCCAATTGGCAGGACGCCGTGCCCGGCGCGCAAATCATCGGCACCGGCGATTTCAGTGTGTTCGGCTTCGACGTCTACAACGCCCGGTTGTGGAGCGCGGCTCGCCCGTTGTCCACCGAACAGCCCTTCGCTCTGGAGCTGATCTATCGGCGCAAGATCTCGCGCGATGATCTGGTGCAGGCCAGTGTCGATGAAATCAAACGCCTGGCAGGCTCGGGCGTCAGTCCCGCGCAACTGGCCAGGTGGCAAGGGCAAATGGAGCAATCGTTCGTCGATGTGCAGGCCGGCACGCGGATTACGGGCGTGTATCTGCCGGGGCAGGGCGCGCGGTTTTTTGTCGGTCAGCAGTTGCAGCATGAAATCGATGATCCGCAATTTGCCCGGGCGTTTTTCGATATCTGGCTGGATCCGCGTACGCGCAATCCCGAACTGCGTGAGCAACTGTTGGGCATGAGCCGATAGAGTTTTTGTTCTTCAAGGCGCTGACTGAAACCTCTAAGCTGCGTCTTTCGAACTTGTTTCTGGATGTGTGCGTGAAATTCAGCTTACCCAAAATCGCCACCGCGCCGTTCTGCCCGCCGGAAGTGGCCGGCAGCGTCGCGGTGGATCCGAGCGCTTCGTTCTTCAAACGCGTGCTGCGTTTTGCCGGGCCTGGCTTGCTGGTGTCGATCGGCTACATGGACCCGGGCAACTGGGCGACCGCGATCGAGGCCGGTTCGCGTTTTGGTTACAGCCTGCTGTTCGTGGTGTTGCTCGCAAGTCTGGCGGGAATGGTCGTGCAGTGCCTGTGCTCGCGTCTGGGCATCGCCACCGGTCGCGATCTGGCGCAATTGTCCCGCGAGCGCTACAGCACCCCGACCGCGCGCCTGCAATGGGTGCTGGCGGAAATCTCGATCATCGCCACTGATCTGGCCGAAGTGCTCGGCTGCGCCCTGGCGTTTCACTTGTTGCTTGGCTGTTCGCTGACCTTCGGCATTGCCCTGACCGCCTTCGACACGCTGCTGGTGCTGGCCTTGCAGAACCGTGGCTTCCGTCGGCTGGAGGCGATCATGCTGGTGCTGGTGGCGACCATCGGCGTGTGTTTCTTCGTTGAACTGGTGCTGATCAAACCGTACTGGCCAGATGTGTTCGCCGGTTTCAAACCGTCGCTCTCGGCGATCAGCGATGCCGCGCCGTTGTATCTGGCGATCGGTATTCTCGGCGCGACGGTGATGCCGCATAACCTCTACCTGCACACTTCGATCGTGCAGACGCGGATGATCGGCAAGGACCTGGCCAGCAAGCAGGACGCGGTCAACCTGGCGCGCATCGACACCATCGGCTCGCTGGCGCTGGCGCTGCTGGTCAACGCGGCGATCCTGATTCTGGCGGCGGCTGCGTTTCACCAGTCCGGGCATACCGACGTGGTCGACATTCAGGACGCCTACCACCTGCTCGACCCGCTGGTCGGCGGCGCGCTGGCCAGTGTGCTGTTCGGCGTGGCGTTGCTGGCGTCGGGGCAGAGCTCGACGTTCACCGGGACCATCGCCGGACAGGTGATCATGGAGGGTTATCTGAACCTGCGGATTCCCTGCTGGCAGCGGCGGTTGATCACCCGTGGGCTGGCGCTGATCCCGGCGTTCCTTGGCGTGTGGCTGATGGGCGATAACGCGGTGGGCAAGTTGCTGGTGTTGAGTCAGGTGGTGTTGAGTTTGCAGCTGCCGTTTGCGCTGTACCCGCTGATTCGCATGACCAGCGACAAGCAACTGATGGGGCCGTTTGTGAACCGGCTGCCGACCCGGGTGCTGGCGTGGGGATTGTTTGTGGTGATCAGTGGCGCGAATGCCTGGTTGATTCTGCAGATGGTGGTGTGACTTTCAAAGCACCCTGTGGCGAGGGGATTTATCCCCGATCCAGTGCGAAGCGCTGGCAAAGATGTGTGTCGAGGCGAAAAATTCTGGGGCTGCTGCGCATCCCATCGGGGATAAATCC
>NZ_JASCPO010000030.1:0-43417 GCF_029960145.1 Pseudomonas sp. PS01299
ATAGGAACCGAGTGTTGGCTGCATGAAATACCCGTTTAAAAGGCTAGATCTGGTGCTCACTTAAATTTGAGTGCACACGATGTCTTGGCTTTGCGGGGCTGGGTAGATGACATGGCCGGACGGTTACGAGCCACCAGAGCTAAAAGTAGGATCGACCCAATTTAAGCACGTGGCATCTAAAACGAATTTCGCGTTACGTCTGCCCGTAGGCTGTCATTTGATTATCAAGATTGTATGAAGGGGCTATCAATTATTTATTAAGGGCTGGATATTCAGAGGCCTGGGCGATGAATGGCCGATCAGATTGCGGTCAGCATTCGAATGCGAGCTTTTGGCAAAGACTTGAGCTTGATCACTAGACATTAATTTGCTGGCCGGGGGAGGCGGTTGGAATCTTAAGCATACCGACCCGGTCTTGGCCCAGATCTACTGTAGATCAACATGAGCCTGTTTAGGGCGCTATGAGTCTGAGAGCTCCTAGTGCCAGCGCAGCCATTCGCCACGCCGCCGGAATATTTAACATGTGTGTGTCTTTGGTTATACGATATTTCTTTATAAATCAATTGGTTAGTAGTTTTAGAAAGGCTGAAGTTAGTTGTAAATCAGCACCTTGACGAAATATTGACAAAAGCTCGACCGATTATTCAAAAGATCGAGATAGTTTAGAGGCCATGATCATAAAAAGAGGTGTTGTGATGGCCCAGATGTCCAAGTTCGAGCGCTCGCTTATTATTAGCAAGCTTGAGTTGTACGCCGAACGGCTTGCCGAGCTAGCGTTCGATCTTAAGCGTTCTAGCCAACCACACAATGGGGTGGAGCTTATGGCCCAGGTGGAGCAGTTGATAAATTTAATTGATAGCCTTAAGGCGATAGATATCGATTAATCTGCGTGTTGCGCTCAGGTTACGCCTTGTCGTTTCGAGGTCATTTTAAGAATCTACGCGTCGCTGGTTTACCTTTTGTTAGGGTAAGCGCCGGCCAAGTGACCTACCTAAGCTAAAGGTTTGTGGTTACTGCATGAGATCGAGTACCAGGAGGACTACCGTTGCTATTGAGCATCGAGCCGATCGCACTGTGAGTGCTACGCCTGTAAGCATCCTGTTGCCTGTCCATCTGCACAGCGCTTTTTTCCGCTGGGAGAGGTGCGAGTGTCTCCTCAAGCCTAAAGCTGTCGGTGCTGATCTGTCTCTCCTAGAGTATCAAGTCCTAGCCGGACGCTTACGTCAAGATGAGTTGGCCGTACGCTTAATTGTTAGGCCCTGTACTACAGGGTGCAAGTGTTGGTGACAATGGTTATCTAATAGAATGCATTCGCATGCATGCAACGGTTAGCATTTTTGGGTAAATGTTCGCCGAACAAGCCTAGCGTAGCTAAGCGGAGTGTCACTCGATCGGGATCGTCCTGTTCTAGTCTCTGAGTCTCTGAGCAATGTGGGGCGGGCGGGTAGGCGAAAAAGACCGGCAGTTAGTCGGGGGCCACGATCTCGGACTCAAACTGGTGATTGTATTAGGCCGTTACTGCGCAGCGGCAAACCAGCGGCAGCGATCATGAGCTTGATCCAGTCTGCACGGCTGGATGGGCATGAGCCGTATGCCTATTTGAAGGGCGTTCTCACGCGTCTACCGACGCAACGGGCAAGTGATATATTGTAGCTATTGCCCCATCGGTGGTGCGTTGGCAGCATACAGTAACCGTTGCCCTCTCATAAAAAAATCTCCGGTGCTAACATTTACAGTGAAACTCTTCGGAATGTTTCAGGATAGTCGAGTACAAGGCTGTGCTCATCCACTTCGAGATCAGCAGTAAATGCCCGAAAAAATCCCTCATATCGGTACTGTCGATTGAGTATTAGGCACCTATAGCGTTGCTGGGCAGACCTAGGTAATAAATCACCTGTAACTTGGGAAAGTAAAGGAACATACGCTACAACGATATCTTCACTAGCCTGCTCCCGTAATTTGAGGCGCTTGATAGGCAGCGTGTTCGTTGCAGGTGTCACGCCGATATCGACATCCAAACAACCCGCTAATGATGGTATTGACTCGTCGCGAAGCAGATCGTGCCAGCGCCCCTCGCCATCAGCGCTTACGTGCATACGTGGGCCGCCGACATACTCGACCCGCACCTCGCGTGTGCGGAAATGAGCGTCAGTACGGACATAGTAGTGCGCACCGTAATCTCCTTCGCGAGTACCGATGACAACGCCTTCAAGGATTGAATGATCACCACCCTCAAAAAACGAGCAATGATCCAGGCCATGCCCGGCCCAATCGCACCATTGAGCAACTGTCTTCATCCGTTTCTTCCTTTGCGGAGCGTGTTAGCAATGTTACTAGGTGAGCGAAGCTTGCAGCGTAGAGAGGCTCATGGGTTTGATCCTATCGCCGCGTCTGAACTTAGATGATACGTATGGGGCGCCGCAGGAATACCTCGCACAACTGGTGAGAAGTAATGCAAAATTACTGCCGAAATTCGTTATCGATAAAGCACGCAAAGTGAGTCGGCTGGTCGCTTACCGCCCTTTCCCTCCGAGCTTGGCCTATCTGTGAGCCATCGGTCGCATCGAAAATTGGACGCGACCGACGCCCGCTGTCGCCTATCACCGGCCCGGGGAGGGCGTTATGGTGGAGCGCTTTCGATTAAGCGCTTGCTGTAAGTCTAGACGTGGTGTTCTTTTTCCTTGTTGGTAATCCGCTCCCCGATGCTGCCTGCGAAAAGTAGGTCATACAATACCGGGATCAACCCTAATGTGACTAAGGTGCCTAGCGCCAAACCGCCAATTAGCGTAATCGCCATGCCTGTCCACAAAGGGCCGGCGAACATCATCAACGGGATCAGTCCGACAATGCAGGTCAGTTTGGTCATCAAGATCGGCCTTAGCCGTTCTACGGCTGCCGTCAGTACAGCATCATGGCGGGATTGGCCTTCGGCGACACCCACCTCAATTCGCTCCAGCAGCAAGACCGCATTATTCACAATGATCCCTGCCAAGGACAGTAATCCAAATGTCGCCATAAATCCAAACGGATAGCCGGTCACCACCAATGCCAGTGCGGCTCCAATAAGTACAAATGGGATGCTGGCGACGATGATCAGCAGTTTTCGGAACGAGTTGAATTGCCAGACGAACAGTAACAACATCGACAATACGGCAACTGGCATATATTGCACTAACGACTCATTGGCCTCTGCGGACTCCTCCATTTCCCCGCCAATTTCAATGTGATATCCAGGTGGAAGTTTAAACTCTGCCACCTTCGGCGCAATCTGCGCGACTAGGGTCGCCGCCGTCAGCTCGGGATTACGGCCTGAGATGGTAATGGTCCGATTTAAATTCCGACGCTGAATCGCAGAGGGCTCTGAACTGAGTGTCACCTGCGCTACAGCAGCCAGCGGAACCGGCGAGCCGTTCGCTTGCGGATAGATCAATGTGCTACCCACGTCTTCAGCTTGGTCACGCTCAGTCGTCGACCCACGTAGCATGATGGGCACCGTCGTGTCATCGTCATGGATCTGAGACACCTGTGCGCCTGAGTACCGAGTCTGTAGCGCTTGAGCGACATCGGCGCTGGTCACGCCAGCGCGTCGGGCGCGCACCTGGTCAACCACCACTTCGTAACGTGAGATTCGAGCATCCCAATCGTCCTGCACGTTGACCGTGCCTGGCAGACCATGCAAAGCCCTAGCTATATGGTCGGCCGCTGCACGTAATACGGTCTCGTCCGGTCCGCTGACGCGATAGACCGCCTTTCCAGATTCGGTAGTGCCAAGGGAAAATCGTTTTGGCTCAGCACGCACTTGCGGGTAGGTCTCAAGCATATGATTGCGCACGCGCGCGATCACCGCATCCATGTCGCTACCTTGGCGCACACTGATGGTGAAGTAACCGGCGTTCGTCGCAGGCAGCGGTGGATTCAATCCCAGTACGATACGTGGGCCACCGTCTGAGACATAGCCGATGCTGTCGACAATTTCTGGATTTTCCTGGTCATTCGCTAGCCAGTTGCTGATGTCCTTGACGGTCTGCAGTGTCTTACGAGAATCGGTACCCGGTTCTAGCGTCAATGGCATCTGAAATTGCAACCGATCTGACTCAGGCAAAAAACTGTAGGGGAGGGACGCGAGTACCGCAACGGCTCCAGTCAGCATAACCAGCATCACGGCAATGAACATCAGTTTATGGAGCATGAGCGCTTGGATAACGCGTCGATAGCCCCGATACAATTTTGAATCGTAGGCAGCCTCATTATTGTCTGCTGGGGCGTGAGCCTTGGCAAAGTAAAGGCACAACAAGGGTGTCACCGTCAGGCTCAATACCCACGACCCCAGCAGCGTTACAGCGAGCACTATCGGAAGTGATCTCAAGTACTCGTTTGTGCTGGTCTGACCTAGGAAAAAAGGTGAAAACGCCAACACAATAACCAAGGATGAAGTCAACAGTGGAATGGCTAACGTACGCCCTGCCTCTATGCAGGCGGAGCGGCGCTCCTCTCCAGCCTGAAGACGTCGTTCAATGTCTTCGGCAATCACAATGCCGTTATCCACCAGAAGTCCCAGGGCGATGATGATCGCTGCGATGGACACCGTTTGCAGTTCGACCTTCAGAGCGCTCATAACAATTAATGACCCGAGAATGGTTAGCGGCACGATTGCTCCCACCACAAGCCCGGTGCGCCAGCCCAGGAATAACATCACCACAGCCATCACGATAATGACCGTCTCGGCCATCACGCTGTTCATCTTGCCCATTTCACGCTCAACCACGTCGGCCTGGAAGGTCACGACGTGTTGGGAAAAACCGGCAGGCAGTTGCTTGGCGATTTCGTTCAATCGTTGACGTAATTGGAGGCCGAAAGCTGCAATGTTCTGGCCGGATGCCATCGAAACGGCAAGTACGACGGCCGGTTGCCCCTCATAAATTGCCGCCGTTTCCGGCGGATCGGCTGGCATCAAACGAACGTCTGCCAATTCACCCAATGCCACAACTGTTGTGTCATTGCCCCTCGGTGCGGAGATTAGAAAGCGACGCAGGTCGTCCAGAGTACGCATCTCACCGGTAGTCATAACGGTGAAAGCCGATCCGGAAACAGAGGGCAGTCCTCCAGGTGTCACAACGTTTTGAGTACGCAGTTGCTCCAGTACAGCGTTGGGACTTAGCCCGAGGCCAGCCAGGCGCTGGCGGTCAAATTCGAGGTAGATGCGTTCTTCTTGCAAGCCGTATATAGAGACACGTTCAACACCTGGTAAAGCGTAGAGCTGCTCACGAGTATTTTTAAGCTGCTCGCGTATTTCGCTCATGCTAAAACCGGGTGCCGTGACTGCGACTGACGCTACCGCCACGCGGCCGAAATCATCATCGACAAACGGCCCGAGGGTGCCCTGCGGGTATCCTGCAGCTGCCTCGTTCGCCTTAGCGCGTACTCGCTGCCACAGCGCGCTAAGATCTTTGACCTGGTCGTAGGCCGTGATCTGAATCATTGCGCTTCCGGGGCGCACAGTTGTGATGATCTTTTTGATGCCCGCCAGTTCACGTAACTTTTCTTCGGTCGGTCTGGCTAGCAAATTTTCTATGCGCTCTGCCGGCATACCCGGGAAGTAAATTGCGACAAGCGCGTCACGAATGGTGATCGTTGGCTCCTCTTGAGAGGGGAACCGAAGAAACGTTAGTACGCCGCCTATCAAAATCAGAAGTGCGGTAAATAAAGTCAGCCGGCTCGCGCCGAGTGCGCTTCGCGTCAGGTTCATAAGGCTTTGTCTCGGCCAATGTGGGTGGCGGGTTGATACAGACGCACCTCCTGACCATCAACCAGGAATGCGGCGCCTGCAACCACGACGGTTTCGCCGACGGCAAGGCCTTCATGTACAAGCACTCGACCGTTCTCCACCGTTTCGGGGGTGACCTCACGACGGCTGACTTTGGAGGTCCTTGGGTCATACACAAAGACACTCGCTTGTTTGCTCTGCGTTTGTGGGAGAAGTGCTGTCACCGGTACAGAGGGTGATTGTGCTTGCGCTATTGGCAACGTAATTAGGACTGCCTCGCCGCTTCGCAGCTCGCTGTTAGGCTCGACGGGACGAAAGATGGCTTGTACCAGCGCGCCATTTTCCAAGCGACTGGACAGGCTTTCCAATCGGATGGAGACAACTCGCGTGGGGTTTGTATTTGTATAGGCTGACGCGACATCCCCAGGCTTGAGTTTAGTGACCAATGTCGCGGGAAGCATACCGACGACTTCAGCCTTCTCGGCGCCCTCAATCTGAAGCACGCTTTGTCCCGCTGTCACATCTACGAAGGGCTGAACTGAACGAGCGACTATGCGTCCATTAAATGGCGACACAATGGCGCTGGTGCGCACGGCTCGACTGGCCAGGGCCTCTGTTGCCTTTGCGCTGTCCAACTGCTCGTTGGCACTCAGGTAGGCCGCACGCGCACCAGCGAGGGTAGCGGGTGAGATCACGCGATCATCAAACAATGCTTGTTGCTGGCGAAAATTCAGCTCTCGTTCAGCTTTTTGCGCTTTTGCAGCGCTCACATCCGCACGGGCTTGTTGTAGTTTAAGTTGTGCAGGCTCTGGATCCAGCCGTGCGAGTGTTTGTCCGCGCCGAACCGTATCGCCAACATCCACGGCGATGGAAGCTATACGGCCTGAACCTTCAAAACTCAGATCAGCGCGTTGTTCAATCCGGATCCGACCCATAATAGGGAGGCGATTGCCATCGCTATCACGCACGGTTTCAACCTTCACCGAACGAGGTGGGGGTTGTGGGGGCGGTGTTGAACGACCGCATCCAGCAATTAGACTTAACATCATTATTAAAGGTACAAGAGGCGCGCGAGGGGCATGGATCACGACATGTATTCCCGATGTTTGATAGTTGAGCGGCTGCCGTCTAGCAGGGTCAGAACGTATAACTAATGGAGGTAACGGCGCTCACAGCGCCTTTGCGTTCGATTAGAGGGCTGTCCTCAACTTTTCCGCCCAATTCCGATGCGGTTACCAGCACATACGTTGACCAGTTTTCGTCAAATTTATGAGTCCAGTTCGCGTTCAGAGCGTACTGATTCAGGCCGCCCCCAGGGGTAAATGCAGTAAACCTCGATTGCTGAGATTGCTGGCCAGTTACGCCGAAATAGGCCTGGTTGTAGCGATGATCGGCAGCTCGGACGTCAAGCCCAAGCACAATGATGTCTCTGGACTGGTTCAATACCGTCGCTTCGAGCCCGGCGCGATAGCGTGTGCCCCTTTCTCCACCATCCAGCGCAAATTCGGCTTCGCCATTGACCGAGAGCCACGGCGTCACTTGCTGACTTAGATACAGAATACTGGTTGCTGTGTTGTTGACTTCGCCCATGCCTGAGAGTCGGTTAGACCCAGGCCTGAAGTCGTTATTGCGATCATCCCTGCCAGCGTCGTAGAAAAATGACTGACTGATGTAGAAGCCGGAAGGCGACTGCCATTGCAAGCCTAACCCTCGGTAGGTATCAACAAAAAAAATGCCACGGCTCAGCGAGAGCACCGGGACCGGCACACTTCGGTAGTCCTTTGAGCCCATGTAGCGGGGCCCACCCGCAACACCGACACCGATGCTAGCTTGAGTTTCGCCACCAAAGATGCTGTCGGTAATTGAGGCCGTTTCAGCCTGCACTTGAAGCGCCAACGGCAAGGACATGACCGTACCGTAGAACACGTGGGCAGCTGAGCGTCGTAATGCGTATGCAGAAAGTTTTTTCATGATTTTTTTCCTAACGTTGCTGGAGCGTTCATGCTTACGCCATAGAAGGCGTGGAAAAGGGCGATACGATTAAGGGCTAAGTCCCGTTGCGCGAAAATACCGTCGATGCGGGTTTGGTGGAGCCGCAGGCGTGCCGACAATAGCCGCGGTTGGTCCTCCCATCCCGCGTCGAAGCGCGCAGTCGCTCGCCGAACACGTTCATCCTCTGTGATCCCCAGTCCACGCTCGCTACGCACTCGTTCAATCAGCGCGGTGCGGGCAATGAGCGCATCGGATACTTCTCGGAACGCTGATTGCACGGTTCTTTCGTAGTCGGCCACTGCCGCCTCTTTACGTAGCTGGGCCAGATCGAGATTGGCGCTGTTGCGGCCATAATTGAAAATGGGCAGTGTGATTTGAGGAATGAAGGTCCAAACGCGGCCACCTGCATCGAACAGGTTTCCCAGACCATCGCTAGCAGTACCCAATGAGGTACTCAACGTAATTGATGGAAAGAACGCGGCTCTGGCCGCGCCGATGTCAGCATTGGAGGCCCGCAGTTGCTCCTCCGCCTGAAGGATGTCGGGACGTTCCAGCAGTACCTCAGAAGGCAACGAATTTAGCCAGTCGAGCGACTCATTCGGATTGGCCAACTCTTCGACCTTTCCTGCGGGGGGCGCGCCGGCGTAGCCAGTCAGCAGCTGCAGCGCATTTCGTGCGCCAGCCGAGTCGGTTTGAGCCTGCTGCATGCTTGCGTATGAGTGTTCGGTGTCGCTGCGTTGCAGGTTCACTTCATCTTCAGATAATGTCCCAACGTCTCGTTGGCGTTCGGCAAGATTGAGCAGGGTCAGCGTATCGAGATATGCGTTTTGCAGTTGTTGTGCTTGAGCCGCAGCTGCGCGATCAATGACGTAGGCACGTAGGACTTCTGAAATAAGAGCACCGCGAAACGCGCGCTGTCCTTGAGCACTTGCCAAATACCGATGCCTGGATGCGTCGGAAAGGCTGCGGACCCGACCGAAGAAATCCAGCTCGAAATCCGATGTACCAATGGTCGCAGCACTCAATTTCTGTCCGTAGCGAGCGTCGAGGCTGGGATCATTGAATTTCTGACGGAAGCGTTGGACTGAGGCATTCACGCTGGGCAGCTGTTGTGCGCGATCAATGCGATTTAGCGCGCGTGCTTGTTCGACCTGGAGCGTCGCGACTTTAAAGTCACGATTGTTAGCCAAGGCACGTTCGACGAGCGGGACAAGATCATCGCTTGTCGAAAACGCCGTAAGGAAAAGGCGCTCCTGGGTAGAGAGCGGTTCCGATCTTCCTTCCGGAGCCTTAGAGGAGGGAACCGTCGAAGTATCAAATCTTGCAGGAATCGGTGTTTCAGGTCGCTGGTACGTTGGAGCCAGTGAACATGCAGATAGACTGATGACTACAGGGAGCAGCACCCCGAATACGAGTGTCCCACCGCGTCGGAAGAAACCGGTCTGATTCTCTGTTGGTAAGAAAGTAGCCATCAACTCAACCATTCGCTGTTATCTTGGAAATAGATGGTTGCATATGACTTTCAAGAAACGTTGCGGAAATTATCAAGGTTTCATCAAGAGGCTATTATGGTAGGCAAAAAGGTGCTGGTGGTTGAGGACGACGCCTTAAGTGCAAACACGCTCGAGGCATATCTTCGTCGTGATGGGTTTGAGGTGGCTATCGCCGAGGATGGCGAGCGCGGTGTAGAAATGCATGCCCGTTGGAGACCGGATTTGGTCCTGCTGGATGTGATGCTGCCTAAACTTAGTGGTACAGAAGTTCTTTCAATCATTCGCCGTTTGGGAAATACACCCGTAATTATGGTGACTGCGATTGGTGATGAGCCAGAAAAATTAGGTGCACTTCGTTACGGTGCAGATGATTATGTAGTTAAGCCTTATAATCCTAAGGAGGTGGTTGCCAGGGTAGTCGCAGTTCTTCGTAGAACAGATGCCGGCGTCCTTGCGCCAAAAAATCAACTTCGAGACGGTTCCCTATTGGTTGATCTCCAAACATTTACCGCGCATGTAGAGGGAGGAAAAATGGGGAGCGCATTGTTGGATCTCACTCCGACTGAATTTAATTTATTAGCAACCTTGCTCCGCGCCCCATTCAAAGCATTTACGCGCAATGAGTTGTTAGAGGCGTGCTTGCCTGAAAGTGGAGCTTTAGATCGCGTCATAGACACTCATATTCACAATCTTCGCAAGAAGTTGGAAGTGAATGGTATAACTGATGTGTTGGTCACCGTCCGAGCCGTCGGTTATCGGTTTCGGAGGGCACAATGAAATTCCCCTTTTCGCGTAAAACTCGCTCGACACTTTGGTATTGGGTTTGCCTGCGCATGAGCTTGCTTGCACTAGGTGTAGTTTTCAGTATTACATTTGGCATGTGGCTGCGATTCGCGATTTGGGACTACACGACGACTCAGCAGATCCCCGCGTCGGTACGGCCCGAACTCGAAGAACTTCGCGCAGATCCAAATTACAATCAAGCTCGATTGTGGGAGCTATTTCAACGTTATTATGACGTAGGAGACTTTCTCCCAGGTATGGCAAACCGTGATTGGTGGTGGCTTGCACTATTTGTCATGGTCTCAATTCCGGTCGTGATTTTAGGTGGCTTATTGGCTTCTCGGCCATTGTCTCAACAATTTTCAGATGTTGCCCGCGCTGCCCGCAAAGTTGCACAGGGGGACTTTTCGGTACGGGCGCCAAGTGTCCCTGGTGCTCCCGCCGAGCTTAGAAAACTGGCGAAAGACTTCAACAGGATGACTGCGAAGCTTGAGCAGTATGAGCGCGAGGTTCGTGTGTCCAGTGCGGTGCTCGCCCATGAGCTTAGAACTCCGCTCAATGCAGCGATGGGGCGCGTGCAAGGCATGCTGGACGAGGTGTTCCCCAGTGATCCTCAACAGCTAATGCTGGTTAAAGGTCAGCTTGACCAGCTGAATCGACTGGTGGGTGATTTGCATTTGTTGTCTCTGGCCCGGGCTGGCCAGTTGGCCATGGAGAAATGCCGGTTTTCCATGAATGAGCTGATTTCTGAGCGCCTTGAATGGGCTGCGCCTCAGATTGTCGCTGCGGGTGTTGTGGTGCAGGTTAATGCTGTACGTGAATTCACGCTGATGGCTGATCGAGATAGGATTGGCCAGGCGTTGTCGATTCTGATTGACAACTTGCTGCGCTATGCCGCTCAAGGTAGACATTGCGAAGTGACAGCAAGTCAGTTTGACGGTGCTTTTTTCTTGGTTGTCGCCGATAGAGGCCCAGGAGTTGAGGAGGATCAGCTATCACGCATGTTTGACCGTTTCTGGCGAGCTGAAAGTTCTCGCGCCCGGCCTTGGGGCGGTACGGGGTTGGGGTTGTCAATTGCCTCGGCGATTTGTGAGGCACACGGCGGTAATATCAGTGCGTCCAACCGCGAGGGTGGGGGCTTGGCTATTCAAATATCAATCCCGGCGCTTAATTGAGAACCTCCACACGGTGATCGTGGCGTTCGCCGCGCACTGCCTCAGCGAGTATTGCTACATCTTGATAAAATCTTGATATTTTCTGAATCGTTTATTGAAAAGCGCAGTGTAGCCTTGCCCTGTGCTTTTCAAATTAGACCATTGCTCCTCATTTACTGACAGCTTGTGGGTTCCTGGTTAAGAATCTTTGAGTGTTCTATACGTTTACGTAGTCATTCAGTAAGAGTGAATGGTGTGTCGAACCCACGTTTAGGAAAACTTACATGCAGCAAAATTCTGACTGGATTATCTGTGAGCATTGCGATTTAGTTTTCGAATCTGTAATGCTGGAACCTGGTCAGACCGCGTTTTGCACACGGTGCGAGGGAGTGCTTCAACAGGGTTCATCATTTACGATTGAGCAATTGTTTGCCGTCTCTATCGCCAGTGCGCTTTTGTTCGTCTTTGCCAACGTGTTTCCTGTCATAGATGTGAGTTTTGAGGGGGTGGGTAATCAGGCAACACTGTGGTCTTCGGTTTGGGCATTAGCGCAAGGCGAAGTTACCCCGATCGCTTTTGTGGCTGGGTTATGCATTATTTTGGCTCCGGGTCTGCAAATCGCTTTACTGTGCTGGTTGCTTGGATTTGCTAACCGACATCGACGTGCGCCTGGTTTTGAACGCTGCATGCGACTGTTAGTGGATTTAAAACCTTGGAGCATGCTCGAGGTATGCTTGCTGGGTGTTTTAGTCGCGCTCATTAAACTGAATGGGTTGTTAGATGTTCAGCCAGGAGTGGGGCTATTGGCGTTAGTGTTGCTTTGCGTTATCAGTATTGTTGTAACCAATAAAAGCATTCAACGGTTATGGGGCGAGGCGCACTACTTATGATGACTCGAAGTCCTCCAAGCGCGTCGGAACTACAATTGGTTCTTTGTCACACCTGTAAAAAGGCGTGCTCCATTGTCGCGATTATTTGCGATCGTTGTGGCGCACAACTTCACCACCGTAAGCCCAATAGTCTTATTCGAACGTGGGCGCTGCTCCTCACTGGAATGATTTTTTATGTGCCGGCTAATTTAATGCCGGTCATGCGTACTGATATTTTAGGTCATGGTCGTGACAGCACCATCATGAGTGGTGTGATCGAACTGTGGAAAAGTGGTGCTTGGGACATAGCGTTATTGATATTTGTAGCCAGTGTGGTAGTGCCGTGTATGAAGTTTCTTATTATGTTCCTGCTACTCACAAGCACCCAGCGCCGCAGCCGATGGCGCACATTAGAGCGATCTAATCTCTACCGCATTGTTGAACGCATTGGCTATTGGTCCATGCTCGATGTGTTGGTCGTCGCGGTGCTGGCTGCACTTGTACAATTTCAGTTATTGAGCAATATCGAACCCAGAATCGGGATCGTTTTTTTTGGCCTCGTGGTGGTCTTCACCATGCTGGCTTCTATGAGTTTTGATCCCCGACTTATTTGGGATTCTGAGGTAGAAAATGTCTGATCAAGTGAGTGTCAGTGCTAACCGAGCGCCTGAAAGGCCTCATGTAAAAGATCGAAGCAAGGGCTTCTCACTGGTTTGGTTGCTTCCTATAGTTGCGGCGTTGATCGGCGTATCGATGGCCGTGCATAACCTTCTGTCAGAGGGACCAGAAATCCAAGTCAGTTTTTCAAGTGCCGAAGGTCTGGTGGCGGGCAAAACTCAGGTGAAATACAAAAATGTAGTCATCGGCCAAGTCGCTAATATTTCTTTGAGCGATGATCGTGATCACGCTGTGGCGACTGTTCAATTAGAGCGTTCAGCTAAAGCGTTTACAGCTCAAAATTCGCGTTTTTGGGTTGTTCGACCTCGCGTCGGTGCACAGGGTATTTCGGGCATCGATACGCTTTTGTCGGGCGCTTTTATTGGCGCAGATCCCGGTGAATCAAGTGAAACTAAGGTGGCTTTCAAGGGATTGGAAAGTCCGCCGCCAATTACCTATGGGCAGAAAGGGACGCGTTTTACATTGAGCGCGGATGATCTTGGCTCGCTTGACATTGGTTCTCCCGTTTACTACAGACGCATCGAAGTCGGGCAGGTTGTCTCTTACCAGCTGTCTGTTGATGGCAAAGGTGTCGAAATCGAAATTTTCATTAATGCACCAAATGATAAATTTATCACCTCTGGAACTCGATTCTGGAATGCCAGTGGGGTAGACGTAAGTTTTGGCGCAGAAGGGCTGAAGGTTAATACCCAGTCAGTCGCATCCATCGTATCGGGCGGCATTGCTTTTATGGAACCGCCCTATGGTGCCGATGCTAAAAATACTGAAGAGCGTAGCGCCTTCCCGTTATTTAAAGACCAAGCAACTGCTTTGGCTCCACCAGATGGTGAGCCCTTCTTCATTCGAATGCATTTCGATCAGTCAATGCGTGGTTTAGCGGTAAATGCGCCTGTCGAATTCTTAGGCGTGAACATTGGAAAGGTTGTGTCTACCGATCTGGACTTCAACCCTTCAACCAATAGTTTCGCGGTTATGGTTGGCGCGGTTATTTACCCCCAGCGCTTAGGCCAGGCTTATGACCAAATACTAACGGCGTATGGTACAGGCGAAGATGAAGATGGTAAAAAGTCAGCACAGTTAATATCAGCATTCGTCAAAGAGGGGCTGCGTGCTCAAGTTCGCACTGCAAACTTATTAACGGGGCAACTTTATATTGCACTTGATTTCGTTCCAAATGCTCAGCCTGTACGTTTCAATTTAGCCGCTCGTCCTATGGAAATGCCAACGGTTCCCGGGAGCTTAGACAAACTGCAAGACCAGGTTCAGCGTATCGTGGAAACGATTAGTAAAGTTCCGTTCGAGCAGATTGCAGGTAACCTCAATAAAAACTTAGTAGAAATGCGTAAGACATTGCAGCAGGTTAATGGACAGGTACTGCCGCAAATGCGTGATGCGTTAGGCCAGACGCAAAGAACGCTGACCATAGTCAATGAGAGTTTTGCTGAGGACTCCCCACAGCGCCAGCAATTTGGTCAGGTGATGGATGAAGTACAGCGTTCTGCACGGTCAGTGCGTGTACTTAGCGACTTGCTGAGTCGACACCCAGAAGCGTTGATTCGCGGCAGAGTGAAGGATGGGCAACCTGATGGTATTCGCTCCAGCAATTCCTCGTCACCCGCCCTATCTTCGGAGTCATCTGAGTGAAAATAGGTTTTTATGTCCTCGTAGCGTGCTTAACACTGACTGCTTGCAGCTCTGCGCCCACGCATTATTACACGCTGATGCCTGCAACGGATTCACCGACCACCCAAACAGTGGTGCCGTTTCAGTATGAACTGACGACCGTTAACGTACCGGCTCAAGTTGATCAGCCTCAGATAGTTGTTCGTCAAGGAGAGAGTGGCGTCCAGATACTGGAGACAGAGCGCTGGGCCTCGCCCTTGGCAGATGAAGTGAGATCTGCGCTACGTCATCACCTAAGACTGCAGATGGGGCGGGCGGACAGGGCAGGTGTCGCCCGCGACTCAGGTTTGCAAAATGTGTCCATACAGGTCGACATGCGTCGTCTCGAGATGGTTCCAGGGCGCTATGCTTTGATTGAGGCAGTTTGGAGCCTGAGAAATACTGGGGGCGCTGGTCCACGCAGAAGCTTGAGCTGCACATCAGTGATTCGTCAGGAGGCGACCGCTGAAATGGGCGCGTTGGTTTTGGCGCATCAACAATTGATAAGGGAGCTCAGCGTCCGCATTGTTCAGACGGTGATACCTTGGATGGCAAGCTCGGACTACGCTTGCTCAAATTAAATCTTGGATTTCTACAAACTCTGGCTGTGCGGCGGCTACAGCAAATTAGCTAACGAGGAAACCGAATGAAACAGTGGATATGGCTTGTTATGGCGATAGTACTTGAGGTTGTGGCGACGCTCTCACTCCGCGCTGCGGTGGATAATCCTCAGTGGATCGTTATCGTTATCTGCGGCTATATGGGGGCGTTCGTAGCGCTTTCCATGGTGCTGCGAGAAGGAATGGCTATTGGCGTCGCCTATGGTATCTGGGCCGCTTGCGGAGTGGCGTTTACCGCCGTGGTGGCGCATATTTTGTTCAGCGATCCCCTTACTTGGATTATGGGATTAGGCATCGTTTGCATCATCGCTGGCGTCTGGCTAGTTGAAGCGGGATCTGTCGCATCTCATCGCAAAGTGGAGGAATGACAATGAGTTGGATCTACTTGATTGGCGCCATTTTGTTCGAAGTCGCAGGCACGCTCTCAATGCGTGCTTCAGATGGTTTTCGCCGTAAATTTTGGATTTTACCAGTTCTGGCTTCCTATTTAATTGCGTTTTCATTGCTCAGTTTGACTCTTGCTGAAGGGTTGAGTGTCGGAGTAGCTTATGGGATATGGTCTGCATGTGGTGTGGCCCTGACTGCAATTGTTGCGAACTATCTTTTTAAAGATCCACTTACTAAATTAATGGGGTTGGGTATTATCTTAATTGTTGGTGGGGTTTTGCTAATTAAACTAGGCGCTCAGCAGACTGGTTGATTGTGTCATGCTCGCAGTTAATGCTGGTCATGGGGGATGCAGTAGGATAATTTTTCACTAGTACTACGCATCTCGGAATATCCCCTGGCGGTATTTTTATAGAAAAATCTAAAGTGATGGAAGAGTTAGATATCTGAGATTAAGGGGTGTAGGTATGAAAAGAGCCATCATGGCAACACTTCTGTTTTTATTTTTTTCCTCTGCCTCGCAGGCCGTTGAGTTGTCCTCGTCTGTTGGTTCGACAAGTCAGGGCGGCCTGACTGCTCGCGCTGGTGTGAACGTGAATTGGGGCAGTTCATGGTTGCAGAGTCGAATGGGGAAACTTACAGGATATTGGGATTTTGGTTACACCTTTTGGGAGGCTGGTAGAAAAGCTGGTGCTAGACATTCCTTATCTTCTGCTCCCGTTTTCGTCTACGAATTTGGCACCTCTCACATCAAACCTTTCATAGAGTTGGGGGTGGGTTTAGCCGTTTTCTCCGGAGGAAATGCAGGTGATAGGGCTCTGGGGTCCGCTTTTAACTTTGAGGATCGTCTAGGTGCTGGCTTGAAAATCGGTGAGACTCAAAAAGTTGGTGTTCGGGCAATACATTACTCAAATGCTGGGATAAAAGAACCGAATGATGGAATTGAGTCTTTTTCTTTATTCTATAGTCACGATTTTTAGTCCACCTATGCAATTTTTTTTGAGTTGTGCTGATCAGTCTGCTGGCTAAATTTATAACGTCTGATATCTGAAGTTTCTAGATATAGTTTCTTACACAGTGATTGTTGTTTCGGCTTGTTCAATGCGAGGCGTGCGATCGCGCTGCATCCTGTTTTTTACGAGCGTTGGTTTTGTGTGTTCGCGCTATTTTTGCGCGAGACCAGGTGTATCAATCATTAAGGGCTAATATATGAATGCTTCAAAGAGTGCGCGGCGTGCAAGTTTGGTATGTGGGGCTTCGCATAAAGTCTCAGATAAAATCCGTTATTTTGGGAAAGGCTGTTTTTTGATCGCGGCGGTTTTCGGTATTAGTGCGTGTGCCTCGCATACTCCACTAAAATCTGACCAGGCGACGTCTTATCAGGGCTTGGCAGCAAGCGGTGAAAACGAGATGTCGATTCCTCCCCAGCCAGCCGATTTTGGTCGGTATAGAGTGGCCGTGATAGAGTCGGTGCAGGTTGCTCCTGCCGTTGCCAAGGAAATATCTCCTGAGGTCTGCACAGAAATTTCAGGCGTGCTGCGTGATGATATTAATGCGCAGATGCGAAAGAAGTTTGATTTGAAGGGTGACCCTGCTACTGAGCCTGTTCTTCGTATAAAAATTCGTATTACACGAATTACAGAGGCATCTCCTGTGATCAATACCGTAACTTCCCTGGCCATAGGACCGCTACTGAACGGCGCCTTGGCTGTCGAATTGGAGGCGTTGGATGGCAATACTGGCGAGCAAAAGGCAATGTTGTTGTGGGCGGACTCGGGAGGACTTAAGGAGTTTTTTGGGAACTATAGCCGTACCTCCCACGCTCGTACGCTAGCTGGACGCTTTGCCGTTGATGCTACCTCGTTTATCTCCCCGTTGAGTAAACGCTGACGATGAGCCGATTAGGCGGTGAATTAATAATTGGAAAAGGTGGCGTGTGATAAAAATTTTCAATGATGATGTAAATACTGGCGGCCTCACACGTATTACTAGCAGGATGGCTGCTAGTGATACTAACAACAAAGATGCAGCAAAGTTACAGCTCTCTGATGTAGCACCTGCCAGAGGTGCGAACAGTTCAGAAGCCGATAAAGAAACGAATAGGGGAGAGGGCAACTCTGGCGCTTCATAATCTGATATAATGTCGCAATTGAAACGTCAGATAGCTGAGCTTCAAAAACAGCTCCAGCAAGAACAACAACAGCTACAAAAAATTCAATCTAGCCAACAGGCTGCCGAGTTGAAAGCGGCCGCCGTTGGCGCTGTTCAGACTCAGATATCAAGCACGTCAGCAGCGTTACAGACTGTAATGGCTGCATTGTTGCAAGCTGTAAAAGGCGCTGGGAGTGAAAATTCTGGGAATATGGTTAACGTCACTGCATAAGAGAACGGCCACTCTCATTAGAGAGTGGCTTTTTTACGGTGACCCTTGTGGCTTTTGGAAACCTAGCTCGCTGCTAATGCTAAAGCTGCAATGCAATAATAATTCTCGATATTGCGTTTCAATTCCGACGGGATCCATTACTGCATCGGGCCCTGACAGATTGATAGCGGCCACTACTTTCCCGCTATAATCTTTTATTGATGCTGCAATAGCTGTCGAATAATCGGACCGATGCAGTACCCAGCCTCGTGCTCTGTCTTCGGCAATTAAGCTTTGTAATTCCACTAGTGTACGGGGTGCTGGGTTCGGATAGTCGTCCAGACGGATGTGTTGATAAAGTTGTCCTAGCTCTATTTCGTCCAGCGCGGTCAACAGCATGCGGCCCATGGCGGTGCAGTGACAGGCGATGCGCGTGCCCACCGGAATGTTCACGGACAGTCGTTGCGCCGCAAAAGCGCGATACAGGTACAGGCTGTCGGTCTGCTCGCGGATGCTCAGGTGGCAGGACAACGACGTCCGATCACGCAGCTCGTTGAGGTGCGGCATCGCCACTTCAACGATGTCGCGGCTGGCCAGATAACTGAAACCATCGCTGATGACCCGTGCGCCGAGTTCATACTGGGTGTTGTGCTTGTTCAGGTAACCCATGTGGGTCAGCGTGAACAGAATGCGATACACCGCCGAGGTGCTGACCCCCAACCGCTCGGCGATTTCCTGAATGCTCAGGCTGCGCGTGCGGGCGTTGAACATGCCCAGCACACTGAGCCCGCGGGCGAGGGCAGGGACGCTGTAGTCGGTGTCTTTGTCGGGCGTTTCAGCCATGTTCATCGGGTGGCTCCTTGATTACAGCCCTCATCGCACTTAGCACCACGGCGTTCCGGCGTTGACAGATTTGAAGTGGCCAGCCCCTGCAGGGTTGGCGCGGCTTCCGATCAATCCAGCGCTTCAATCCCCAGCACCTGCCCATCGAACTCGGCCATGGCATCCAGCACCGCGCCTTTGAAGTACGCAAGCGAGGCGCGGTCGAACATGATCTGGAACGCCGGTTGCCCCTTCGAGCCCAGGTTGATCACGATGACGTTGATGCGCGCCGCTGAAGTCTGCGCGACGGCGCCTAGCGGAAATGCGGCGGGGCGCAGGTCGACGCCGCAGAGCTTGGCCATGACCTCGGCAATGCACACGCCGCTCAAGTGCAGCCAGGCGTGGCTGTCCTCTCGGGGCAACAGGTAGTTGGCGCTGTGATCCAGCTCCCAACGCGCCTCCTCGTCGGCGATGCGTTCGCCACGGTCCGCAAGGCTGCCAAGGATGAAGTACTCGGTTTGCGACAGGCGCGCCACATGGCTGCCGTCTGCCTGGGTAACGGCCTGGTTCGGCGCATCCGGCAGAGTAAACCCTCGCGCCTGCAAGTACGCGGCGCTCTGTTGACCGCGAAAGCCGACCCTCGGTACGTCGGTCAGATCGACCAGCACGCATTGGTGTAAAGCTCCGAGCTGAAGCGGAGCGGGTTCGATGTAGGTTTCTGTGTTGAGGCTCGACATGTCAGAGCTCCTGGCGCTGGTTTTCAGGATCCAAGAAAGGCAGTTTCACCACCGTGGCCTGGACGATCACACCGTCCTCGACGCGGATCGGGATGTGCTGCCCCGGTTGGCTTTGATCGAATGCGGCGTAGGCCAGGCCGATGATCTGGTCCAGGGATTGCGAGTACTCGCAGGAGGTCACGTTGCCGCTGATGTCCGGACCGCTGAGCACCAGATGGCCTTCCAGCGGTTGCGGGCTGGCCTTGGGCAGCGTGAAGCCCACCAGTTTGCGTTTCTGCGGCTGGGCTTCGAGGATATCCACCGAGCGCCGGCCGACGAAGAACGGCTTGGTCCGGCTCACCGCCCAACCCATGTCGATTTCGCCGGGATGGGTCATGCCGTCGGTGTCCTGACTGATGATCACGTGGCCTTTTTCCAGGCGCAGCAAGCGTTGAGTTTCAACGCCGAACGGGCGGATATCGAACGCCTTGCCGGCTTCCATCAAAGCGTCCCAGAGCTTCAGCGCATGGCGCGCCGGAACGTGAATTTCATAACCCAGCTCGCCGACGAACCCGACCCGCAGCAAGCGCACCTTGATCCCGGCCACGGTGCCCTGACGCACCCCCAGATAAGGAAAACCTTCAGCGGACAGGTCCAGGTCGTGGCAGACCTTTTCCAGCACTTTGCGTGAATCCGGGCCTGCCACGTTGACCGCCGAAATCGCCGCCGTGACGTTGGCGATGTCCACATCCAGCCGCCACTGTGCATTCCACTTGAGCATTTGCTGGTAGATACGATCGACACCGCTGGTGGTGGCTGTGACGTAAAAGTGGTGCTCGCCGAAGCGCGCACACACGCCGTCGTCGATGACCATGCCCTGCTCGTTGGTCATCAGCGCATAACGGGAGCGACCAATCGGCTGCTTGAGGAAGGCGAAGGTGTACATGCGGTTAAGCAGTTCGGCAGCATCCGGGCCACGGACATCGAGCCCACCGAGGGTCGAAACGTCGATGATGCCGACCTTGTTGCGCACGTGCAGCGCTTCGGCCTGCATGCAGGTATCGCGCTCGCTGGCCTTGCCGTAATACGCGGGACGCTGCCAGATACCGGCGGGCATCATTTTCGCGCCCGCTTCCACATGCCGTTTGTGCATCGGCGTCTGCCGGTACGGATCAAATGCACGTCCTGCGACGTGGGCCAGTTTCTCGGCTTCAAAAGGCGGACGTGCCGTGGTGACGCCGGTTTCGCTGACGCTGCGTTGCGTAGAGGCGGCAACCAGTCGTGCGGTTGGCAGCGCCGAATGACGCCCTTGGGACGGGCCCATGCCGACCGTGGAGTAGCGCTTGACCAGTTGGATGTCGCGGTAGCCGATTTTGGTGGCGTTGACGATGTCACGCACTTGCAAGTCTTCATCGAAGTCGACGAAGTCCTTGCCTTTGGGGTGCGGGAAGATCGGCCACGGGAAGTTGACCTGGGCTTCCGTGCGCATCGCCAGCGGTTTGGCCGCCAGCTCCAGATCCAGCGCAACAACGATGTCGGCGGCGGCATGAATGGCATCGGCCAGCACGTTGTCCAGCGCGTGATAGCCGTGGGCCGAGCCAGCAACGGTGAGATTTTTCGGCAGACCGCTGAGGGTGAATTCCGCCAGTTGATCGTCGTAGGCCAGCTTGCCGCCGGCCTGGCACAACAACTGATAGACCGGCATGTAGCCGCCGGACATGCACAGCAGATCGCAATCGATGATAAGACCGCCGTTCGCGACCTGACCTTGCCCGGTGATCTTGCGGATGTCTGCGCCGCTGACGTGACGCATGCCTTTTTCGTGCAGCGCCTCAAAAACGGTGCTGCCGAGATGACAGGTGATGCCGCGCTTTTCCAACGCCAGCAGCAGGGCGCGGTTGGCGGGGTTGCTGCGCATGTCCACCAGCGCGGCCACTTCGACGCCTTGTTCGTACAGGTCCAGCGCAGCCAGATAACCATCGTCGTTACCCGTCAACACCACCGCGCGTTTGCCCGGTTTGACCGCGTACAGCTTCATCAGGCGTTGTGCGGCACTGCTCAGCATCACGCCGGGCAAGTCGTTGTTGCGGAAGATCACCGGCTGATCGAACGAGCCGCTGGCGATCAGGCATTGCGTGGCGCGCACCTTGTACATGCGCTTGCCCTGAATCACCGGCAGGTAGTTGTCAGTGAACCAGGCGTTGCAGGTGGCTTTTTTCAGCACGCGAATATTGGCGTGGCCTTCGACGGCGTCGACCAGTTCACGACGCAGGGTCTCGGCGCGAGTGCCTTCGAGGTCGAAGCGGGCGTACGTCAGCGAGCCGCCGAGGACCGGCTGTTGCTCGATCAGCAGCACCTTGGCGCCCGCGTTGGCGGCAGTCAGGGCGGCCTGAAGACCGGCCGGGCCTGCGCCGATGACGGCCAGGTCCGCGAACAGATAGGCTTTGTCGTAATACTCGGGCTGGAATTTCAGGTCGAGCACGCCCAGGCCGGCCTTCTTGCGAATGATCGGCTCCCAGAGTTTCCACGCGCCCTTGGGCTTGTAGAACGAGCGGTAATAGAAGCCCACTGGCATGAATTTGGAGAACTTGCCGAGGTAGGCGTCCTTGTCGTTGTCCAGCGAGCCGTTGAAGTTCTGCCCGGTGACCTGCACGCCGCTTTCCAGCAGGTGACTGTCGGCCAGTACGTTGGGTTCACTGGGCAGTTGCACCAGCGTGTTGGCGTCTTGCCCGGCCATGGTCAGTGGCCCGCGTGGCCGGTGGTATTTGAACGAGCGCGACAGCAGAAAACGGCCATTGGCGAGCAGGGCGCTGGCGATGCTGTCACCGGCAAAGCCTTGATACGGCTTGCCATCGAAACTGAAATCGAGTGGCTGACTACGGTCAATCAGCAGCCCCATCGGGGCGGGAAGGCGGCTCATCGGGTGGTCTCCCTGGCGGCAACAGCGGTGAATTCCACGCGGGCGTTGAACAGTTCTTTCGGGTCGAAGGTGCGCAGGATTTCGTCGCTGCCGGTGTGGCGCTCTGCCAGAAACCAGTAGCTGGAGGGGTTGTGCATCCACCATTCGCGCACCACGCCCAGAGTGTCATCGCTGTTGAACACGTAATCGGCCCACTCGGCGTCGCTGCAAGTCTGCGGATCAGGCATCTGCTTGAACTCGCCGCCGTAGGTGAATTCGCTGATGTTGCGCGGCCCGTTGAGCGGGCAATTCATCACTTTCATGTCCTGCTCCTCAGTGACTGGCGGCTGTCGCGCCCATTTCGTTGACTTGCTGGAAGGTCGAAAAACGCTCCAGACCAAAGGGTTTGATCAGATCCGGCACCTTCCCGCCGCTGGCCACCAACTCGGCCATGGTCTTGCCGCAGATCGGCGTGGCCTTGAAACCCCACGTCCCCCAGCCCGCATCCAGGTAGTAATTCTTGACCGGCGACAGGCCCATGATCGGACTGTAGTCCGGGGTCATGTCGGTAATCCCGGCCCACTGGCGCATCAGCTTGGCGTTGGCCAGAAACGGGAACATCTCGATGGCATGCGCCAGCAGGCTTTCTTTCAGGTCGAGCGTGGAGCGGGTGTTGAACAGCGGGTACGGATCGGATCCGCCGCCGAACACCACTTCGCCTCGGCTGGTCTGTTGCACGTAGCAGTGCAGCGCAGACGAACTCACCAGCGGGTCGAGGAATGGCTTGAACGGCTGGGTCACCATGGCTTGCAGCGGGAAGGTCTGGATGGGCGAGCGAATCCCGGCCTTCTTCATCAGCTGCGAGCTCATGCCTGCGACGGCCTGTACCGCGCAGCCGCACTGGATGGTGCCGCGATTGGTTTTGACGGCGGTGATGGTGCCGTTTTCGATGACCAGTTCCTGGACTTCTGTCAGCTGATGAATCTCCACGCCACGCTTGGCCGCCTGCTTGGCGTAACCCCAGGCCACGGCATCGTGCCGCGCCGTGGCGCCGTCGATGTGCCACAGGCCTGCGAGCACGGGAATGTGCCCCGGATCAAGATTGAGTGACGGCACCAGTTCGCGAATCTGCTGGCGGTCGATCATCTCGGTGCGCCCACCGAAGTGTTTGTTGACCTCGGCACGCTGACGGAACGAACGCACGGTGGCGTCGGTGTGGGCCAGGGTCAGCTGGCCCCGGTGCGAGTACATGATGTTGAAGTCGAACTCGTTGGAGAGGCCTTCGAACATGCGCACCGATTCAGCGTAAAAACGCACGCCTTCGCTGGTCAGGTAATTGGAGCGGATCACGGCGGTGTTACGCGCCGTGTTACCGCCACCCAGATAGCCTTTCTCCAGTACCGCGATATTGGTGATGCCGTGGTACTTCGACAGGTAGTACGCGGTGGCCAGGCCATGGCCGCCGCCGCCGATGATCACCACGTCGTAGGAGGATTTGAGTTCTTTGGGCGCAGGCAGATCGACCTCGACCGGGTATTCCGAGCTGAGCCCGTATTTCAGGAGATTGAAAGGCATACGGCCTCCGAGGGGCTGCTTTGCATGTGGGAGTGCTGCGCCTGCTGAAGCGCGGCAGTCACGGTGTTTTTCATCAGGAAGGCGATGGTCATCGGGCCAACGCCGCCCGGTACCGGCGTGATGGCGGACACCTGTGGCAGGGCACTGTCGAAATCGACATCACCCACCAGGCGACTGCGACCCTCTTCTTCAATACGGTTGATGCCGACGTCGATGACCACCGCGCCGGGCTTGAGCCAGCTGGCGTCGATCATCCGTGGACGGCCGACGGCGGCGACGACGATATCGGCCTGTCGGCACAGGCCCCTGGCATCGGCACTGCGTGAATGCACCACGGTTACCGAGCAGTGGGCCTTGAGCAGCAGGGCGGCCATAGGTTTGCCGACGATGTTCGAGCGGCCGATGACCACGGCGTGTTTACCGCTCAGGTCACCGCAGGCGTCTTCGAGCAACTGCATGCAGCCGCTGGGCGTGCAGGGCGTCAGCACATCGCGGCCCTGACTCAGACCGCCGACGTTTTCACTGTGAAAACCGTCGACGTCTTTGCCCGGCGCGATGGCCTGCAGGGCGCGGGTTTCCTCGATGTGGGCAGGCAGCGGTAACTGCAGCAGGATGCCATTGACGCTGTCGTCTGCATTCAGCTCGGCAATCAGTTTGAGCAGTTGCGACTGGGAGGTGTCTGCGCTCAGGCGGTGCTCCAGCGAGCGAATCCCGGCCTCTTCGGCGCGCAGGATCTTGTTGCGCACGTAAACCTGACTGGCCGGGTCTTGACCCACCAGAATCACCGCCAGCGCAGGCTCGATGCCTTGGAGTTTCAGTGTCTGCACGTCGGCTTTGACGTGGGCGAGCACGCGGGCGGCCGCGGCCTTGCCATCGATTATTTTGGACGTGTTCACCGGAAGATCACCGTTCTGTCCTTGTTGAGGAAAACCCGGTGCTCCAGGTGGTATTTCACCGCCTTCGACAGGGCCACGGTTTCGGTGTCACGGCCGGTGGCCACCAGATCGTCAGGCAAATAAACGTGATCCACGCGCTGCACTTCCTGCTCGATGATCGGGCCTTCGTCCAGGTCGCTGGTGACGTAATGCGCGGTGGCGCCGATCAGCTTCACGCCACGTTCGTACGCCTGGTGATACGGCTTGGCGCCTTTGAAACCGGGCAGGAAGGAGTGGTGAATGTTGATGGCCCGGCCCGACAGTTGCTTGCAAAGGTCATCGGAGAGGATCTGCATGTAGCGGGCGAGGACCACCAGGTCGGTGGCGGTTTCGTCGACCACTTTCATCAGCGCCGCTTCCTGCTGGGCCTTGGTGTCTTTGGTGACCGGCAGGTAGATGAAGCGGATGCCTTCACGTTCGGCCATCGGGCGCAGGTCCAGGTGGTTGGAGACGATGGCGGTGATGGTCATGTCCATCTCGCCCTTGTGGTAGCGATAGAGCAGGTCGGTGAGGCAGTGATCGAACTTGCTCACCATCAGCAGCACACGCATGGGCTCGCGGGTGTCGTGCAGTTCCCACTGCATGTCGAACGCCTTGGCGACGTCTTCGAAACCGGCCTTGAGCTGGGCGATGTCGCCGGCGTGACCGTCGTTGAAACGGAACACCGCGCGCATGAAGAATTTGCCGCTGAACTCGTCGTCGAACTGCGCCATTTCACCGATGTAGCAGCTGTTGCCCGCCAGGTACGAAGTGACCGCCGCGACGATACCGGAGGTCGCCGGACAGCTGATCTTGAGAATGAAATGGTTCTTTTCGTGTTGCATGGCATGTCCTCTGGAATGTGGCGGCAGTTCAGCGAATGGCTAACGATCAGCGCGAATATTCAGGGGTGAACGGGTATTTCGCTGATGAATAAAAATTCCTATCAGGAAATAAATATTCTTGAAGGTTGTTTTATAGGCGAAAGGAAATGAAGCGTCCAGAGGTTTCTGGAAACTTTTTAAACTGGTGGGAAAATTTTTAAGGTCGTGGGCCGCACGACCTGAGGAAGGTTGCCAATCTAGATCAAAGTCACCAGGTCAAAGCTTCTGGCGCTTGAATGAACAACCGGTTGATCTCTGGATGCGCCGCATGCGACCTTTTCATCTCGGCCCATACTGCTGGATTTGCCATCGCCTTCAAACCGGCAATCAGTCTGAGCAATTCAGCGTCTTCGGCGCCGTCGTCGCGTTTATGGATGTACTCAAAAAGCCGCGCTCGGTATGAGCCGAACGCTACACGTCGGGCTTCAATGAGTACATCACGATTGTTCAGCGCCAAAATCTTGCAGGTATAGGTGGCCCTTCTCTCCGAAAGGGTTCCTGGATCAGCCAACGCGACAAAGTTGAACGTATCGACAATATCCAGCCATAAGAAGTCTTGAGGGTTTTCCAATCGCGGGTTGATCAGCGCGTGTGTTCCACCCATAGGAGGGGTGACTGCAGCACCCTTAGCTCGATTGACTGGCTGTAGCTCGCCGTTGGCTGTTACGACCGCGTACTGGCTGCCTTTTGGGCTGTTGCACGGCCCGCAAGCATATAGATAGTTCTGCCAGTCAAACACCCGTTCAGGGTAGAGGTCTTTGGGCGCGATATGCTCGACTTCGTCCGCCATCGAATCTTCGCAATAGCAGCAGCGGCGGGTGTTCGTGCACATCCTCGACAGTGCAGCCCGCACTTCTTTGAATACCATGTTGGTTTTTTTGTTACGTGCGGAAAACTCGGATTTGGCCTTGGCAACTTGCTCCGCATACGAGGTTTGACTGTCGACAACCCTCTGGTAGTCGGCCAAGCCAGAAAGCATTTCCTGCGGAACATCCGTGTAAGGGAGCTGAATCATTCCACCTCCAGTCCCGACCGTTCGGCCACCGATGCCGTAGTGGGCATCGTTGCACGCAACGTGGCTATTCTAATGGACTCGTCTTCGGTCAATTCACCAAATGCGTGCTTGCGATTAAGCTGCGCCAACTCCAGCAACTGGGAGCGCGAGGTTTCGGAGCGGCTCACATCGGTTCCAAAAAAGGAAGTGTCGTAAGCTTCAAGAATGTTGCCGAAGATCAAACGATTGAGTGTATCGCCTTGGATTTGCCCACCCGATTCATCAGTGCCTGGTGTCGGTAGGCGCCATACGGAGCCGTGTTCGGCGGCTTGACAGATGATAGGGCTGTGAGTGGTCACGATGAATTGCAGCCTAGGAAACACGCTCAAGAACCAGGGTGCTATACGTTTTTGCCAGGATGGGTGCAGGTGCGCGTCGACCTCATCTATGACTACGATACCTGGCAGGCTTATGGCGCCGGTCTGAATTTCCTGTGCTACAGCCGCCTGGCCGTAACTGATGGTCAATTGGCGAATCAGCTCAAAGGTGAGGCTGAGAATTGAGCGATAGCCGTCGCTGAGGAAATCAACACTGACCTCGTTGCCGTTCCCATCGACAAAGATTATTTCCTCGGAGCTGATTCTGCTGATTCGTGACCCGTGGGGTAAAAGTTCGCCGTTGTTGATGAAGGCAATCAAACTGTCCAGGAACTGCGAGTCATCTCTGCTTTCGAGTTGTTTGATGTGCAGCGATTTAAGCCATTCCAAGCATTCAGTCAACGCGATGTCCTCACCAAAGGCGGTAAGGTGCGGTGCCAGGCGAGGGTTGGTGTAGAACATGCGCTCGTAATCACGATTGCCGCCGGTGAAGCGGCGAAATGGTCCGAAGGATGCGGAAAACCACCCACTGCTTCGGCCCCATAGGGTGCGTTCGAGCCCTTTCGACTTGTGCTTCCCCTCCACTAGAATTGCCCCGGTACTCAGGGCCTCGTCGTTAGATTCGATCATGATCTGGCAGACCAGCTTCTTAACCGGGGCACGGCCCTGACCTGTGATCGAATCAACGTCAGGATTCCATGTTAGATGAGCAGTCACAATGGCTTGCTCGCTGCCTGCTCTCAACCAAGTGCTCCAGTCCTGACGCAATGCTCGGGCCTCAGTTGGGCCTGCCAGCGCCAGCGCCAACGATTTAACAAAGCTTGACTTACCGGCGCCGTTATCACCGAGGATAACGTGCCAACCCCAAGGTTTTTCTTCGGGTACTTGGAACACGAAGTTTTTGTGAGAGCGAATGCCGGAAATTTCGAGTTTTGTTAGGTACATGATGCAATCCGGTTCTAGGCTAGAGGGGCATTTTGCGTCACGCTGAGAGGATGGTCCATCAGCAACCGCTACAAAACTATGCGATATCCCTACGTCGAGGCCCTGACTTACTCTCCCTGTGCGCCGTAATTCATGATTGATAATAAGCGGATTGGCACCTGCACCAGCTCTTCCGGACCATGAGGGATGTCGCCGTCGAAGGTCAGGCTATCGCCCGCTTCCATGTGGTACAGCTGATTGCCGTGGCGATACACCAGTTCGCCTTCCAGCAGATGCAGAAACTCGGTGCCGGGGTGAGAGAAGGTCGGGAACTCTTCGCTGGCGTCGTCCATGGTCACCATGTAGGCCTCGAAACTCTTCTTCGGCCCCCGGGTATGGTTGAGCAGGTGATAGGTGTGGCCTTTCTCGGTGCCGCGTCGCACCACTTCCAGTCCTTCGTCATGCTTGACCAGCAGGGCGCTACTGCCTTGCTGGTCGTACTGACTGAACAGCTTGGACATGGGCATGCCGAGCACGTCGCACAGGCGGCTCAGGTTATCCAGGCTGGTTGAGACTTGAGCGTTCTCGATTTTACTCAACATGCCCTGGCTGATTCCTGCGATGCGCGCAACATCGGACAGTTTCAATTCCTGAGCTTGCCGCTGGCGCTTGATTTGAATACCCAGATATTGCTCAAGCTTCAACTTCGGTTGTTGTTCTACGGGCGTATTCATCGACTGTGCACGGTTTCCGTTCAGTAATTTTAAATTCGCACCAGGAATGTGCGATGTGGGCTCTGACTGCTCTTTCTGTGACAGCATTATTCCCCTAATGAAAACGAGTTTCCCATATATGGAGGGGAAATTCCCCTTTATCAGCCTTCGTTGCGCGCGGTGCCAAGTTGGCAAGCTGCTTGCATTCCTTATGAGAAACTAAGTTTCCTGGCTGGAATAAATCCCATCAGGCAACAAAACTCTCATGCGTATTTTTTCACCAGGAGTGACTGAACATGTTGCCACCCGATACACAACGGCTGATCAAGGAGCACGGCATCAAGTACGTGCTGGCCCAGTTCGTCGATATCCATGGATCGTCCAAGACCAAATCGGTGCCGATATCGGGTCTGGAAATGGTCGCTGAAGATGGTGCCGGTTTCGCCGGGTTTGCCATCTGCGGCATGGGCATGGAACCTCACGGGCCGGACTTCATGGCCAAAGGCGACCTGTCGTCCCTGACCCCGGTGCCATGGCAGCCTGGCTACGGCCGGGTGGTCTGCATCGGTCACGTCGAAGGCAAGCCATGGCCGTACGACAGTCGTTACGTGCTGCAGAAGCAGGTCGAGCGACTGAGTGATCGTGGCTGGACCCTCAACACCGGTCTGGAGCCGGAATTCAGCCTGTTCCAGCGTGATGCCGGGGGCAAACTGCAACTGGTGGACGCCAGCGATAACCTCGACAAGCCGTGCTACGACTACAAGGGCCTGTCGCGCTCCCGGGCCTTTCTCGAACGCCTGACCGAAGCCTTGCAGCCGGTGGGTTTCGACATCTATCAAATCGACCACGAAGACGCCAACGGTCAGTTCGAGATCAACTACACCTACAGCGATGCCATGGAGTCGGCAGACCGCTTCACCTTCTTCCGTATGGCCGCCGGCGAGATCGCCAATGACATGGGCATGATCTGCTCGTTCATGCCCAAGCCGGATCCGAAGCGCGCCGGTAACGGCATGCACTTCCACCTGTCCATCGCCAGCGCCAGCAACAAGAACCTGTTCCACGACGCCAGTGACCCGAGCGGCATGGGCCTGTCGAAAATGGCCTATCACTTTGCCGCCGGCCTGCTGGCTCACGGCCCGGCCCTGTGTGCCTTCGCGGCACCGACGGTCAACTCCTACAAACGCCTGGTGGTCGGCAATTCCCTGTCCGGCGCGACCTGGGCTCCGGCCTTTATCGCCTTCGGTTCCAATAACCGCTCGGCCATGGTCCGCGTGCCCTATGGCCGTCTGGAATTCCGCCTGCCGGATGCTGGTTGCAACCCGTATCTGGTCAGCGCCGCGATCATCGCCGCAGGCCTGGATGGCATCGACCGCCAACTGGAAATCGACAACGTCTGCAACGAGAACCTCTACAAATTGAGCCTCGAAGAAATCGCCGCACGCGGTATCCAGACCCTGCCGCAGTCGCTCAAGGAAGCCTGCGACGCACTGGAAGCCGACCCGTTGTTTGCCGAGGTCATGGGCAATGAAATTGTCGGCGAATTCATCAAGCTCAAGCGCATGGAGTGGGTGGAGTACAGCCGCCATGTGAGTGATTGGGAAGTTAAGCGTTACACCGAATTCTTCTGATCCGTTTTTAACCAATTCGATTTTCGACGCCCTGCGAATGGTTAGGGCGTCTTCTGCCCAGGAGTTATGAATATGTGTGGAATCGTGGGGCTTTATCTCAAGAACCCGGCGCTGGAATCCCAGCTCGGCAAACTGTTCGAGCCGATGCTCGAAGCCATGACCGATCGTGGTCCGGATAGCGCAGGGTTTGCTATCTATGGCGATGAAGTGGGCGATGGCTGGGTCAAGCTGACCCTGCAAGCAACCACTGAAGGCTATGACTTCAAGGCGTTGATCGCAGCGCTCGACGGCAAGCTGAGTGCGCCGCTGGACTGGTTCCAGAACGCCAGCGCCATCGTCCTGAAGATCAAGGCTGAAGAAGCCGCCGTGCGTGCCGCGCTGGGTGAACTGGCGCCGACCGTGCGCATCATGAGCGCGGGCAAGAGCATCGAAATCCTCAAGGGCATGGGCTTGCCGAAAGAGATTTCTGAGCGCTTTGGCCTGGGCAGTATGAAGGGCAGCCACATCATCGGCCACACCCGCATGGCGACCGAAAGCGCCGTGACCATGGAAGGCAGCCATCCGTTTTCCACCGGCGCTGACCTGTGCCTGGTACACAACGGCTCGTTGTCCAACCACTTCCGTCTGCGTCAGGAACTGCGCCGCGAGGGGATCAACTTCGACACCGAGAACGACACCGAAGTCGCCGCCGGTTACCTCGCCTGGCGCCTGCAGCAGGGCGACTCGCTGAAGACTGCGCTGGACAGCTCGCTGGAAGCACTGGATGGATTCTTTACCTTCGCCATCGGCACGCGTAACGGTTTTGCGGTGATTCGCGATCCGATTGCCTGCAAGCCCGCGATCCTTGCCGAGACCGACGACTACGTCGCCATGGCCTCGGAGTATCAGGCGCTTTCGAGCCTGCCGGGCATTGAAAAAGCCAAAGTCTGGGAACCCGTTCCCGCCACAATGTACATCTGGGAACGCGAGTCGGCTTAAGGAGCACGCACATGAAAACCATCGATCTTTCCACTGCCAGCGTGCGCGACCTCAACCAAGCGCTGCACGATCAAGTCAAGAACCTTGAAGAACGCGAGTGGGTGGTGACTCACCCCAACGGCGCTCACAACCTGGCCGTCGGCGTCAACGAAGCAGTGTCCGTCGATATCCAGGGCCACGCCGGTTACTACTGCGCGGGCATGAACCAGAAAGCCTCGGTCACCGTGCACGGCAATGTCGGCGTCGGTTGCGCCGAAAACATGATGTCGGGCTATGTGCGCGTCAAGGGCAGCGCCTCGCAAGCGGCAGGCGCAACCGCCCACGGCGGTTTGTTGGTGATCGAAGGCGATGCCGGTGCCCGTTGCGGGATTTCCATGAAGGGCATCGACATCGTGGTCGGCGGCAGCATCGGTCACATGAGCTGCTTCATGGGCCAGGCCGGTCGGCTGGTGGTCTGCGGCGACGCGGGCGATGCCTTGGGCGATTCGCTGTACGAAACCCGCATCTACGTCAAAGGCAAGGTCGAGTCACTGGGGTCGGACTGCATCGGCAAAGAGATGCGCGCCGAACACTTGGAAGAGCTGCAAGAGCTGCTCAACCGCGCCGGTTTCAACGAGAAGGCTGCGGACTTCAAGCGCTATGGCTCGGCCCGTCAGCTGTACAACTTCAAAGTCGATAACGCTTCCGCGTACTGATTCAGGAGCAAGAACATGAGTGACTCGCAAACCCCAAAGGCACCTCCAGTACTGCGTGAATCGGCCACTTTCGACCGCCTGACAATTCAGGAAATCCAGCGTGCTGCCGAAACCGGCATCTACGACATTCGCGGCGGAGGCACCAAGCGCAAGTTGCCGCACTTCGATGACCTGCTGCTGCTCGGCGCCAGCGTGTCGCGTTATCCGCTGGAAGGCTACCGAGAGAAGTGCGGTACCGACGTGATCCTCGGCAACCGCTTCGCCAAGAAGCCGCTGCACCTGAAGATCCCAGTGACCATCGCGGGCATGAGTTTCGGTGCGCTGTCGGCCAACGCCAAGGAAGCCCTGGGCCGTGGCGCGACCATCGCGGGCACCAGCACCACCACCGGCGACGGCGGCATGACCCCGGAAGAACGCGGCCAGTCCCAGCACCTGGTGTATCAGTACCTGCCGTCGCGCTACGGCATGAACCCTGACGACCTGCGCAAGGCCGACGCCATTGAAATCGTCCTCGGTCAAGGCGCCAAGCCGGGCGGTGGTGGCATGCTGCTGGGCATGAAAGTCACCGAGCGTGTGGCGGGTATGCGTACCTTGCCCGTTGGCGTGGATCAGCGTTCGGCCTGCCGTCACCCGGACTGGACCGGCCCCGACGACCTGGCGATCAAGATTGCCGAGATCCGCGAAATCACCGACTGGGAAAAACCCATCTACGTGAAGATCGGCGCCAGCCGCCCGTACTACGACGTCAAGCTGGCGGTAAAAGCCGGTGCCGATGTGATCGTCCTCGACGGCATGCAGGGCGGTACGGCGGCGACTCAGGAAGTGTTCATCGAACACGTTGGCATTCCGATTCTGCCGGCAATTCCGCAGGCAGTTCAGGCGCTGCAAGAGATGGGCATGCATCGCAAGGTGCAGTTGATTGTATCGGGTGGCATTCGCAACGGTGCCGACGTGGCCAAAGCAATGGCGTTGGGTGCTGATGCCGTCGCCATTGGTACGGCCGCGTTAATCGCCCTGGGCGACAACCATCCGCGTCTGGACGAAGAGCTGAAGAAGATCGGTTCTGCGGCGGGTTTCTATGACGACTGGCAGAACGGTCGTGACCCGGCCGGCATCACCACCCAGGATCCGGAGCTGTCCAAGCGTCTTGATCCGGTCGAGGGCGGCCGCCGATTGGCCAACTATTTGCGTGTGCTGGTCCTGGAAGCGCAAACCATGGCCCGCGCCTGCGGCAAGTCGCACCTGCACAACCTCGATCCCGAAGATCTGGTGGCCTTGACCGTTGAATCCGCGGCCATGGCCCGGGTGCCACTGGCAGGGACTTCGTGGATTCCGGGGCAGGGGTATTAAAACCAACGCACCGGCTGCGGACTTTTACCGATATTGGCCGACACCGCCCCTGTAGCCGTGCGGCTTGCCGGCGGAGGCGATTTCAAGATTGCTACCGCCGGCAACTCGTACTGCTACGGGTTTTGTGCATGGCGATGCGGTGAGCTTGCGCCGAATGACGGACACTGCGCAATCGCCAGCTAGCCGGCCCCCACAGGATCTTTGTACAGCGCAGATGAGCGTCATGATTGCAGATTTCTTTTGCTTCGCTTCATCCATTCAAAGAGGCCAAACAGGCCCGGCGCTTCATCACATCGCTTTCTGCCAGACACTTTTCCATTCATTGCAGGAGCTTAGAAAATGGTTAACCGTCTTCCCGGCAAATCTCTACTTTTGTTAGTGGCGCTTGGCGCCTTCGCTCCTCTGGCCCAGGCGGCCGATGCTCCGACACTCAACACTGGCAGCACCGCGTGGATGATCACGGCGGCGGTGCTGGTGCTGTTCATGTGTCTGCCGGGCCTTGCGCTGTTTTACGGCGGTCTGGTGCGGGCCAAGAACATGCTGTCGCTATTTACTCAATGCTTCGGCATTGCTGGGCTGGTTGGTGTGTTGTGGGTGATCTACGGCTACAGCATGGTGGTCGACACTACTAACATGGTCGAAGGCCAGGTCAGCTTCAACAGCTTCGTCGGCGGCTTGAGTCGCGCATTTTTGGCGGGCATGACGCCTGAAAGCTTAGTGGGCGATATCCCCGAAGGCGTGTTCGTGACCTTCCAGATGACCTTCGCCATCATTACCCCGGCGCTGATCGCCGGAGCCTTCGCCGAGCGCATGAAGTTCTCTGCTGCGCTCTTGTTCATGGCGGTCTGGTTTACGCTGGTTTACGCGCCCGTGGCGCACATGGTTTGGGGCGGGGCGGGCGCGCTGATGCATAACTGGGGGGTACTGGATTTCGCTGGCGGCACCGCTGTGCACATCAACGCAGGCGTGGCGGCGCTGGCGGCATGCCTGATACTGGGCAAACGCAAGGGCTATGCAAACGCGCCGATGCCTGCGCATAACCTCAGCCTGACCATGGCGGGTGCAGCGATGCTATGGGTAGGTTGGTTTGGTTTCAACATCGGTTCGGGCGGTGGCTTGAAAGGTCTGTCCGGGATCGTCATGCTCAACACGCAACTGGGCGCCTGTGCAGGGATTCTCGGCTGGATGTTCACCGAGTGGTTCAAGGTTGGCAAACCCAGTGCTTTGGGTCTGGCCAGTGGGGCATTGGCGGGTCTGGTCGGCATTACCCCGGCGTGTGCGTACGTCGGTGTGGGCGGCGCGTTGGCGATTGGCTTGCTGTGCGGCATATTCTGCTACCTGAGTGTGACCGTGCTGAAAAAACGTTTCGGCTACGATGACAGCCTCGACGTATTCGGCCTGCACGGTATCGGCGGCATGATCGGCGCGGTGCTAACTGGCGTGTTCTGCGTGCCGTCACTGGGCGGTCTCGTGGAGGGCGTGACGTTGGGGGGGCAGGTCGTCGCCCAAATCAAAGGCGTGTTGTTCACCACGGTGTACTGCTTTGCGGTCAGCTGGGTCATCCTCAAAGTGATCAAGGCCATGATCGGTTTGCGCGCTGAGGAGCATGTGGAGGAGATGGGGCTGGATCTGGCTGAGCACAACGAAAGCGCTTACAACCATTAGCTTCTGCGCAACAAGGCGAGGCTTTTGTGTTCGTCTACAGCCTACTATTTGTTATCGCAGCTCGGCCCCATGGGTATGAATATGGCCCGCGACCAAACACTGCTTGAGAAATTGAATCAACAGTTCTCCGAAATCAAGCACGTGAAGTTTGCCAACTCGCAGCGAGCACATGAATTTCGAGCAGGTCAGCCTGCTCGATGACCTCATCATTACCGATATCACGGCATTTGGAGCAGAGATCAGATATTGCGAGCGGCGCCAAAGGCGGCCGAGAAAGCCAAACTCCAATCCCCGGTTTCAGCGCAGATCATTGATAGTGGGTATCACAACCGCTAGGTTTCTGGTTTACCTAATGATCGCCAACTTAGCCGACTATCTTCTTCAAGCTAGCGGCCGATTTTCGGCCGGACGGACTTGGCGATTCCGAGTTCAACATTGTCTCAGTGGAGGATATTATTGCTGTGCAGCTACAAGCACTGGTAGAGGCGCCGTCGACGTGGTGTTTTGGCAGCACCTCGTCGTAGTTTCACTCTACCTGGGCACGAAATCCGCGCACCCCGTAACAAGTTCCCTAAAAATACAATTCCAGTCGTACTTCATTAGATAATATCTATTCGATGTTATGAACAACTCCGTGGCGTGAGAACAGCAACCATTTTCCCTCTTGCGTCGCAAGCGCTGCAGTTAGTGATTCCTCACTCGGATCCTTAGCCTCTTTAAACGTGCGCCCACCGTCAAGGCTTTGCATCCGTAGGCCATCGAGCCCAATGGCAATTACTTCGAGACCGTTTGTATCGATAGAGGTAATCGAACCTGTCCTGTCCAGCTGTACACGCACCCAACTCTTCCCTGCATCGTCACTGCGGAGTAACGTTCCACGCTGCCCGCCGACCAGAAGTGTGCCGTCGCTTAACTGCGTCCCGCACCATAGAGACCCCTCGTATCCTGTATTCAAGTATTCCCAGGTAGACCCGGCGTCCCTCGAGTGAAGCAACCGACCTCGTTCGCTGGTAGCGTAGATATCGCTTTTAGTGCCAGGAAACAAGTTGAGTAAGTTCAAGTCGGACAATGCCTTATCCTTTGGATTGAGTTTTTGCTCAACCCAAGTCTTGCCACTGTCCTCAGTAGTTAATACCAACGACCATAACCCAACAGCTATGCCCCGTTTATCATTGAAGAAATGGACAGCAAACAGGGGCCGATCCTCAGTGACCACGAGCCGTTGGGTTTGCCATTTCTGGCCGCCATCAGTTGTTGCCAAAATAGCCCCCCAATGGCCAACAGCCCAGCCACTCTTCGCATCAGCGAAGCTCACTCCGGTCAATGTGGAGCTGATCGGCACCCATTGAGCTTGCCTAAAAGACTTTCCGCGGTTGTCGGACAGCAAAATGATGCCATTACCCCCTACACTTACTGCTCTCTGACCTGCCCAGGTTGCAGCGAGCATTGGTGCTTGAGTCGCTATAGGAGATAGTGACGCCGGCGTTGGCTGGAGTGGTGAGACGAGATCAGCATAGGTAGTTGCTGAGGTCGTGAGTGCTGCAGCGGCGATCGCAAAAGCGATCCCGAACCGATTTGACAATGTTTTCATATGATCTGCTCCGGTCATCAATGCGCTAACAAGCCAGGTGCACGCACTGGGCGGCTACGAGGGAACAGCCGTTCAAGCCAAACGGCGAAAGCAGGCAAAACTGTCACTGCCATTACCATGTTTACAATGAACATAAATGCCAACAATTTACCCATGTCAGCTTGAAACTTTAGCTCTGAGAAAGACCAAGTTGAAACACCTACTGCAAGGGTTATCGCAGTGAAGATTGTGGCGGTGCCGACTTCAAGTATCGACTGTTCCAGAGCCTTAACAACACCGACACCTTCGGCCATGTGAAGCTGCAGTCGATTATAAATATAGAACGCGTAGTCAACTCCGATGCCGACCGCGAGCACCATCACAGGAAGTGTTGCCACCGTGAGGCCTATTTGCAGTTCCTTCATAAACCAATAGCCGATGAAGGTTCCGATAGTGAGTGGGAGGCAGCACGCAAGAACAGCGCGAAAATCTCTGTAGGTGAAAAACACAAGTAAGATGATAGTCGCATATACATAAAGCATCATAGGCAACTCACTGTGCTCAATCTCTTCGTTGACTGCTGCCAGCAGACCGGCGTTGCCTGACGCTAAGCGAATAGTGACACCTGATAGTTTGTCATCGTTTCGGAATTTCTTCACCGCATCAATTACACGATTGATGGTCGTTGCCTTGTGATCAGTTAGATATATGTGCACCGCCGTCATGCTGCAATCTTTGCGCATGATCCCTGGAACTCGACCAATTTCAACACCCATTGAAGAGTAGTTAGCCGAATCGATCGGCACAACCGACATCTTTGGATTGCCTTCGTTATAACCTTCGTTGTACTGACGCATCAGCGAAGAAAAAGACAGGATCGACATGACGCCTTCAACTGGCTGCATAGCCCAGACAAAACGATCTTGGTAAATACCAACCTGGACATTCTCGCATGACATAGGAGGTGCTTCGAACACGACGGTCAACCAGTCTAGCCCTACGTCATAGCTCGACGCGATCGATACTGCGTCCTTATTGAATCGAGCCTCTGGCCGAAGTTCAGGGGCGCCTGCCTGCAGGGTTCCTATCACACGATCGCGACTCTGCCAAATAGCAGTGGCGAGCAAAGTTAAGGACAGTAAAAGAATCACCGCAGCGTTTCTAGGTGTTGCAACGCGCGCCAAAACGCGGAGCCAACGTGCTCGCTGTGCCGCTTTCATTTCTGCGCCCAATGCATACTCATGGCCGACTTTTAACATCGATGCGGCGACAGGTAGCATTATCAAGTTGGTAATAATCTTATACGCAACGCCAAGCGACGCAGTGATGGCTAATTCTCGGACCATTGGAATAGGCATTAGTATCAACGTGATAAACGATACAAGTGCAGTCACTAATGCCAGCGTTCCGGGTATCAATAGTCCGCTAAAACTTGATCTAGAAGCGGCATCCATTGATTGTCCGTTTGCAAGTTCGCGGACGATAAAGTTGATCTGTTGAACGCCGTGTGACACTCCAATCGCAAACACTAGAAAGGGTACAAGTACACCTAGCGGATCGAGCCCGAAACCCAGCAACCGTAAAGTGCCAAATTGCCAGATAAGGGACACAAGAGAGCACGCTAGTGGTAACAGCGTCAAACGAATCGAGCGACAGTACCAATAGACCGCGAGTGCTGTGAGCAACAGAGCAATGATGCAGAATTCAAGAACGGACGAGGCGCCCTCAGCAATGTCACCAATCTGCTTGGCAAAGCCTATGATCTGAATTTCAAACTCAGCATCTTCAAACTTTGATCGGATAGAGGCTTCGAGCTCTCGGTCAAATTCGACGTAGTCAATGTGATTATTTTTAACATCTAACTCGTTGACGTCCGCGGTAACCATCGCGCTTGTCTGATCACGAGAGACGAGGTTTCCGATGAAGCCGCCCTGCGCTGCGGATCCTGAAATTAAGGCAATGGTTTTAGCATCCAGATTTTCCGGGGTTACCGTGCCCGGAATAATCGGATCTGCCCTAAAGCCGTCCTCGGTGATCTCAGAGACGAAAGAATTGGGTGTCCATAAGGACTGAACGCTACTGCCCGAAACGTTCGGTAAAAATTTGAGTGCTTGAGTTACGTCGTAAAGCCGCTTCAATCCGCTTGGCGTCCAAATGGTGCCTTTCTTAGCCTTAACCACCACGCTCAAGCGGTTGGCCCCGAGTAGGTCTGACCGATACTGTTGAAATGTATCGACGTACTCATGACCAATTGGAAGCTGCTTCTCAAATCCAGCATCCATCCGTAGCTGGATCGCAAAAATACCCATCACAGCAGTGAAGCAAATTAGCACTCCGAGCACAGTCCGTTTGTGACTGAAGAGAGTGTCTTCCATTTTTTTTAATATCCGAACCATTGCGCTGGGGGGCGCAGATTCGTCACCGGTTATTGACTTCATATGGTGCCTCAGAAGTTTCGTGATACATTGATGCCGACGAAATCACGGTCGCGTAACGGATTGCTCAAAGGATCAGAAGGTCCTAGAAATTCGGTATAATTAATGCTTACCTGCCAGTCTGCAGGGTTTTGTATGAAATTTACATACATGTTTAGCGAGGTAACACCTTCCATGAATTGCTCGCTTACATTGGGTGTGTAGCCGAACATTCCCCTACGTACATATATGCCAGGATTTACCTGCCACCCGCCAATTAATGAACCATCGTAAATCCAGTTGAAATCAACATCGACACCGCCAGAATATTTAGTTCCCTTGGAATCGCCTGGGCTATTAAGTGCTCCAGTTACTGCCAAATCATTAGACTGATTGCCCCATAACCAGCCGCCGGCAGCAACTGGTGATCCACCATAACTATCGCGCAAACCAGGATACGCAATGACGACCGTTTCAGTCGTAAGGGAAGCGGTGTCTGCTCCTAGCAGTTTAAGTAGCCCTCCGGCGTTTGAGGGTTGAAGTGTGAAAAGTGAAGTCAAGTGCCATTGAAATTTTTTCTCGTCGACCCAGCACTTACCACCCTGTGCCACGCAGCCACTAGATCCATTTAAAGAAACCGCATCCTTCGGACGATAGGACAACTCTGTACCGATCGCCCAGTCACCGATAGGAAAGTTCGCGCTGATACCGAACATGTGACGATCTTCTGGATACATGTAGACTGTCGAGCCATTTGCATCAAGTGAGATTTGCGGAAGTTTATCGTGGTAAGTAATGGCGTAAACGCCGAGGCTGAGTGCGGCCCCTTCAGGTTGGTAACGTAAGGAAAGTCCATACTGCCCACCGTTGCGCGCTGCCTCAGTGCGTACGCCATATGCTCCACTTCCAGCCCCTACAGTTGAAGTTGACCAATAGCTACCAACTGGAGGGAGGTAGCTTTCGTCCCAACGACCTTGAATGTAAACTTCGGCATTGAATCCATTCCCGAGTCCGGACGCTACGCTCAGAATTGGGGCGGGCAGTACAAACTCTTTGATCTGTGCACCAGGTTGCGAGGCACGGTTCACATCAATGGCATTGGTCGCGTTGATACCGCCTACCTCGAAAATGCTTTCCCCCCAACTGATCACCTGATTGCCCACTCGAATCCTGGCTTGCTGATCGCCAATATCGACGGTTTTGCTTACCCACAGGTCAAGCAAACGAGACTGAAAACCCAACTTTTCTCGTGCGTGTGAGGCTAAACCATCTCTGATATCTGGTGGCTTCGTTGCAAAAGCGTCTTGTCCACTCGTATTTCCTGTTGTATCGGTTGCTGATACGTCACGTAACCAGGTTCCACGTGCCATGAACGACAGGCCTTCGGTTGGAATCTTGAGCAGTAGCTCGTGACTGCCTTTCAAATAAGTAGTGAACGCATCTCCTTTGTCATAGTTAATGTCACCTTGGTCACTCATGCCACTAAGTTGACCCATTCGCCCGCCGCCAGTCTGTGCGCCAGTGGCGGAATTATATGTTGGTGACACAAGGTTATTGCTCTGTGACTGAGTGCGAATACCGGTACCTGTTGATATTGTAGAGTCGAAGCTTCCGCGAATAGTGTCGGCATCGTTAGAAAAAGTAAATGCACTTACACCACTGCTGCCAGCAATAGATAGTACTGCAAACGTGATTTTTACTGAGCGGTTGTAAGTTTCACGGCGAAGGACCAAAAATCTTTTCATGATTATTTTCTCGTCTGCCTATCGTTCGCTCATTGCACGAAGATTTTCCGGTGTATAAAAACCCGGTTTCATATGAGGGTTTCCGCTTGCATCAACAATCCATTTTACATCCTTACCACTTCCAATCGGGGAGCCGTCAACTATATATCGACCTTCCGCTAAGTTGTATTGGACGAAAGCCAGAGAGTCGCAAGTTCCAGTTTCATATACAGGAATGACATACCCCTCTCGGACTTTTGAAATATTGCCTTGGGTGTCGTAGTCAATAGCGCCCAAAAGTGCCCAGCTGTCTTCGTCAATGTAGAAGTTGCGTTTAGGCGCGGAATGACGCATGCCTTGTTTTACCGTCGCTTCAATGACCCATACACGATGCAACTCGTAACGACGTTGTGAGGCAGCGACAAAGTCTGATTTCATTACGTCTTCGTGTTTGCTGTTAAAGTCATACATGCCGAGCGCGTTGTATGGGACAATTAATTCTTTTTTACCGACTAATTTCCAATCGAATCGGTCTAATAAACCTGAGAATGTGTAGGATTCATCAACGTTATATTGATTTTCATACCCAATCTGCGGCGCATCGTACGAGTATGTTGGCATGCGGCGAGTACGACGCTGGCCCGGGAAATAATAAAATACTTCCGGCGGTTTATCTGCCGAATTCAAATAGGTTGCGGCTTGACCAGCCAGTGCCACGGGTGATACGTAACCGAAGTAAGTCATACTTTCTATACCGCCGGTTTCAGCGAATTTGGTTCCGCTCTTAAGTCCCCATGGGTAGTAAGTGTATAAATCGGAAGTGAGCTTGATCCAGTCTGAACCGCCCTTACGCGGGGAAACGGATGTAATTAGGCGACTCAGCTCTACACCAACGCCGCGATAGCGCATCTTTGAATTCCACATGGCTTCGGCCCCGGTTTTGGGCTCGATAAATGGAATACCCGGCGTATAGGCATCAGCTAGGGCTGTACCATCTGCGCTCATCTTTGCAAAACCGATATTTTTCTTTGTATTCTCCGCAACAAAGTCAGGAACACCACAAGTACGTCGAGACGGGTACACGGGCATGCTGTAGCCCTTGATGCTCTTGATAAGCGCGATTTGGCCAGGATTTAACTGACTTGCATACTTGTCGATGTTACTGGCATCGATGGTGTACAGCGGAGCATCAGACTTATATTGGAAGAAATTCTTCCGAGGCTCGCCATAACTCCAACCTGGCGTCATAGGCTGCGGCGCGGACCATTCCGGAATCCCGCTAACAGTTCCAGCTTGCTCTGCACCAGCTGGGGTCAGTCCCGCACCTTGCGCCAAGACGGACGACGTCGCCAGAGCAAAGAGAGTAGTAAACACAGACGTTCTCGTAGCTTTATGGATAACTACGTTTTGGACACGATTTAGGAAGGGCACTGTTATCACGTTAATCACCTCGAAATCTTAGCAACTGAGAACTCTTAGGCACGATGGAAGTCATGCCAGTTAAGTCATTTTTTTTGCAGCAAAGAACACCCATCTGAGCATGGTCCATCAGTGTTGATAAATGTGAAACAAATCTTTTTCTGAGAAGCGTATTGTCAAAGTCTGGTATGTAGAACTGATCACTGTAATTGCGGGTTAGTCTATTATTCCTGATAGCCTTAATAGGCTATTTCTGCCGTCAAACTTGTCGGGTGCGCGGCCGCAGTTAAAGTCGCCATAGCTCAGATCTGTAGGTACGGTACCGATTGATCTGCATGGTCAAATTATTCGTTCTCACCTATTTCATTCCATGAAATAAAGCTAGCGCTGTGCTGGTTTGCTTTTATTTGTGCGCTCAAGCTTTGTAGAAATTTTAAATCAGATATCAATGGTCATGGCAGCTTGCTTTCTTCAAGATTTAAAGTCTTCTCCACAATTCTTCGCTGGCGTAGTAACTCAATCGTGGCCGCGTGGCTATGTCTGGTTACCCGGTAGTAGCAGAGGGCTGCAAGTGCCAAGATGTAAAATATAACGCCCCCTCCCACCCATGCTATACCCAAGTGTTCGATCACCAGAGGTTGAATGCCTTCCAAGTGCTCTTGTGGAAAATTTATGGCGTCTAGCAAAAGACCAGCAACAGCGATTCCGATTGCGCTGCTAGTCTTCGTTACTAGTGATTGAGCGCCATAAATCGTGCCCTCCTGTCGTCTTTCTGTCTTAACTTCAAGCTGTTCCGTCGCGTCTGCGAGCATTGCGCCTATCATGCCCATGATAATAATAAATGCGCCGGTGTCTACAAACAGGAATATGCTAAGCACAGCAAACTCTGGTACAGAAGAGTTCGCAGTCATTAGACCTGAGAAGTAAAGCGCGACAGGCAGTGTTACGCTTATGCAGATAGCTATCAACGACCATAATGCGATGGACTTCTTGTCGCCAACTCGAGTGATAATAAGCGGCGACAGCAGCACCAAGGCTCCATCTAGTAACCACAAAAGTTGGGTACCTGCCATTTGGTCGGAATTCAGCTTCCAGAAATACCCGAATTGGTAGGAGAAAAGTGCGGCATAGACTGTGAATCCGGTCGCAGTTGCTGCGGAGGCAAACAGGAGCGGGGCTATTGTCGGCTCGGCAAAGGACGAACGCCACCGTTCGAAAATTGCTGCTACACCTGTGCGTCCACCAGGCGATGGCTTTGCTAAGGATGCTCCGATCAACTTGTCGTGCAGCCGCGGCAAGTTGCAATTTTCCAGGCACCTACAGCGTCATTGGACGAAAAGTGACCGAAAAATCATGTACGGAGAGCTTTTTCGACCGGTTCTCCGTGTT
>NZ_JASCPO010000310.1:0-5681 GCF_029960145.1 Pseudomonas sp. PS01299
CGATAGCGGTGGGTCAGCGACAAATAGGTTGGCTGATACACCGCTATCGCGAGCAGGCTCACTCCTACAAAATGTTGTGGTATGTCAGGTGTCTTCTTCTATATCCAGCAGCAGGTTTTCCAGTGCTTCTTTATACACGCCGGGTTCCTGCCACATCCCGCGCTGCTGCGCTTCCAGCATGCGCTCGGTCATGTCGCGCAGGGCATGCGGATTGTGCTCGCGGACAAAATCGCGGGTCGCCGGATCGAGCAGATAGGCATCGGCCAGCAACGCGTACTGATGATCGTCGATCAGTTGCGTGGTGGCGTCGAAAGCGAACAGGTTATCGACTGTCGCCGCCAGTTCGAAGGCACCTTTATAGCCATGACGCTTGACCCCGTCGATCCATTTCGGATTGGCCGCCCGCGAGCGGATCACCCGGTTCAGCTCTTCTTTCAGGGTACGGATTATCGGCAGATCCGGCTGGCTGTGATCGCCGTGATAACTCGCCGCCGCTTCGCCGCGCAGGGTTTCCACCGCCGCGAGCATGCCGCCCTGAAACTGGTAATAGTCGTTGGAATCGAGCAAGTCGTGCTCGCGATTGTCCTGGTTCTGTAGCACCGCTTGCACCTGACTCAGACGCTGGACGAACTGCTCGCGGGCGGCGGTGCCTTCGTCCGCCCCGCCGTAAGCGTAGGCGCCCCAGTTCAGGTAGACCTCGGCCAGATCCTCGCGGGTCTGCCACAGGCGACCGTCGATGGCGCCCTGTACGCCCGCGCCATAGGCTCCGGGTTTGGCGCCGAAGATCCGCCAGCCGGCCTGGCGCCGCGCCGCGTCGGCATCCAGCCCCGATTGCAGCAGCGCCTCACGCTCGGCGCGGACTTTGGCGGCCAGCGGATTGAGGTCATCCGGCTCGTCCAGCGCCGCTACCGCTTGCACGGCCGCGTCGAACAGCCGAATCAAATTGGCAAAGGCATCGCGGAAGAAGCCCGAGACCCGCAGCGTGACATCGACTCGTGGCCGGTCGAGCAGGCTCAGCGGCAGAATTTCGAAGTCATCAACGCGCTGACTGCCGGTGGCCCAGACCGGACGCACGCCCATCAACGCCATGGCCTGGGCGATGTCGTCACCGCCAGTGCGCATGGTCGCCGTGCCCCACACCGATAAACCGAGCTGGCGCAGGTGATCGCCGTGATCCTGCAAGTGGCGCTCGAGAATCAAGGTGGCGGACTGGAAACCAATGCGCCACGCGGTAGTGGTCGGCAGGTTGCGCACATCCACCGAGTAGAAGTTGCGCCCGGTGGGCAACACGTCGAGACGGCCACGACTGGGCGCGCCGCTTGGGCCGGCGGGGACGAAGCGCCCGTTGAGGGCGTCGAGCAGACCGCGCATTTCGGCGGGGCCGCAGGCGTCGAGGCGTGGGGCGACGACTTCGCGCAGGCTATCAATGATTGCCCTCACTTCAGCCCCCCTCGGTTCCTGTAGGAGTGAGCCTGCTCGCGATGGCGTCAGGTCAGGCAATTCAGTGTTGAATGACACACCGCTATCGCGAGCAGGCTCACTCCTACAAAGGGCGTGCACTGTTTCGGAGATCAGTTGGGTGGCGAATAGCTCAAGGCGTTCGCGGGTATCACCGGCGCTGCGCCAGACTTCGTCGCTGACGCTTTGCAGCTCTGGCGGACGCGGGCCGCTCCACGGATCGGCAAGCACACAATCCAGCGGATCAAAGCCCAACTCAAACGCCTTGGCCAACGCCCGCAGCAGACTCGACTGCGCACCCTTGCCGTCGCCACGCGGAATGCGCAGCAAAGCCAGCAACGTATCGATGCGCAAACGTCCGGTCGGCGACTCGCCGAAAATGTGCAGGCCATCGCGAATCTGCGACTCCTTCAGGTCACACAGATAGGTGTCCAGACGCGGCAGCCAGATCGCTGCATCGGCGTCGCTGTCCAGACCGGCGTCGAGTTGCAGTTCGCGGTCGATCTGCGTCTCGCGCACCAGTTGCAGAATGTCGCGCTGCAGCTCCCGCGCACGACGCGGATCGAGCAGTTGCGCCTCGTAATATTCGTCGGCCAGCAGCTCCAGATTGCGCAGCGGGCCGTAGGTTTCGGCGCGGGTCAGCGGCGGCATCAGGTGGTCGATGATCACCGCTTGCGTGCGCCGTTTGGCCTGGGCGCCCTCGCCCGGGTCGTTGACGATAAACGGATAGATGTTCGGCAGCGGCCCGAGCAATGCGTCCGGCCAGCAATTTTCCGAAAGGCCGACGCCCTTGCCCGGCAACCATTCGAGGTTGCCGTGCTTGCCGACGTGAATCACCGCGTGCGCGCCGTAGGTGTTGCGCAGCCAGAAATAGAACGCCAGATAGCCGTGCGGCGGCACCAGATCCGGGTCGTGGTACACCGCACTCGGATCGACCTGATAACCGCGCGCCGGTTGAATGCCGACGAAGGTCAGGCCAAAACGCAGCCCGGCGATCATCATCCGCCCGTCGCGGCACATCGGATCGTTTTGCGGCGCGCCCCAGCGTTCCAGCACTGCCGCGCGATTGGCTTGCGGCAGCGCGTTGAACATCGCCAGATAGGCATCCATCGCCAGACTTTGCTGGCACGGACGCAGGTCGATGCTGTCGAGGTCGTTGCTGACGCCGCCGAGCAATTGCTGGATTAACGCGGTGCCGCTGTCCGGCAACTCCGCCGTCAGCGGGAAGCCTTCCGCCTGCAACGCGCGCAGGATATTCAATGCCGCCGCCGGCGTATCGAGACCGACGCCATTGCCGATGCGACCGTCGCGGGTCGGGTAGTTGGCGAGAATCAGCGCGATGCGTTTTTCCGCGTTCGGCAGTTGCGCCAGATCGCTCCAGCGCCGCGCCAGTTCAGCGACAAAATCCATGCGTTCGGGTTGCGCCCGATAGCAGACCACGTCGGACTGACTGCGCTCACTGCGCCAGGCCAGATCCTTGAAGCTGATCGGCCGGCTGATGATGCGCCCGTCGAGTTCCGGCAAGGCGATGTGCATCGCCAGATCCCGTGGCCCGAGACCCTGCTCGCTGTCGCGCCAACCGGGCTCGTTGTCCTGAGCGCAGATCGCCTGAATCACCGGAATATTGCGCCGGAACGGGCGCAGATGCGGGGCTTCTGGACTGGACTGCGCGAAACCGGTGGTGTTGAGAATCACCGCCGCCTCAACCTCGTCCAGCCAGTCCTCGACCACGCTCAGACAGCCGGGTTCTTTCAGGCTGGCGACGGCGATCGGCAACGGATTGAGCCCCGCCGCCTGCAAGCGCTGGCAGAACACGTCGATGAACGCAGTGTTCGCCGCTTGCAAATGCGAGCGATAAAACAACACCGCCGCGACCGGTTGACCGGGCAGCCATTCGGCTTGCCAGTCGCTCAGTGCGGCGGTGTTTTTCTGTGGCTGGTAAATCGCCGTGCGCGGCAACGCCTGCGGCTCGCCCCAAGCGTAATCCCGCGCCAGCCAGCGGTTGGCCAGGCAATGGAAGAAGCCCAGCGCATTGCCCATGCCACCCTGACGCAAGAACTGCCAGAGGCGGTCGCGATCTTCGGCGGGCACCGTGCTCAGGTCGCTGAGTTCCGGGTCGGGACGATCATCCCCCGGTACCAGAATCACCTGCACCCCGCGCTCGGACAACTCCACCAGTCGCTCGACGCCATAACGCCAATAAGCGATGCCGCCGTGCAGCGAAATCAGAATGACCTTGGCGTGCCGCAGCACCTCATCGACATACAGGTCGACCGAGGCGTGATTCTGCACCTGCATCGGATTGGCCAGGCGCAGGCTCGGGTAATCCTCGGGCAATTGCTGCGCCGCTTCGGCGAGCAGCGCCAGGCTGGAGTCACCGCTGCACAGGATCACCAGTTCGGCGGGGGTTTGTCCAAGGTCGGCAATGTTGTCATCCGACACGAAACCGCCGGGCTGGGTCCTGAGCAGGTGCATGGCTTAAACGCTGAGCGCGGCGCGCAGTCGCGCTTCGAGTTGCGCAGCATCGAGCTCCTGACCGATCAGCACCAGACGGGTGACGCGCGCTTCGTCAGCGCCCCACTGGCGGTCGAAGTGCTTGTCGAAACGTGTGCCCACGCCCTGAATCAACAGGCGCATCGGCTTGTTCGGAATCGCCGCGAAGCCCTTCACGCGCAGGATGCCGTGCTGCACAACCAGTTGCGTCAGCGCGTCGAGCAGCAGGCTTTCGTCGGCTTGCGGCAGTTCGATAGAGATTGAATCGAAGGCGTCGTGATCGTGGTCATCGTGGTCGTCATCACCGTCGTGGTGGTGATCGTGATGGCTGTGGCGGCTGTCGATATGTTCTTCGGATCCGGCACCGAGACCGATCAGCACGTCCAGCGGCAGGCGACCGTTGCTGGCTTCGATGATTTTCACCGCTGGCGGCAGTTCTTCGGCGACTTCGGCGCGAACGCGAGCCAGATCTTCGGCGCTGGTCTGGTCGGCCTTGTTGAGGATCACCAGATCGGCGCTGGCCAGTTGGTCGGCGAACAGCTCATGAAGTGGCGATTCGTGATCCAGGTTCGGATCGAGTTTGCGCTGGGCATCGACCTGATCCGGGAACGCGGCGAAGGTGCCAGCGGCCACGGCCGGGCTGTCGACCACGGTGATCACCGCGTCAACGGTGCAGGCGCTGCGGATTTCCGGCCACTGGAAGGCTTGCACCAATGGTTTTGGCAGAGCCAGACCGGAGGTCTCGATCAGGATGTGATCGAGATCGCCGCGACGGGCGACCAGTTCACGCATCACCGGGAAGAACTCTTCCTGCACCGTGCAGCACAGGCAGCCGTTGGCCAGTTCGTAGACGCGGCCGGTGGCTTCTTCTTCGGTGCAGCCGATGGTGCATTGCTTGAGGATTTCACCGTCGATGCCCAGCTCGCCGAACTCGTTGACGATCACCGCGATGCGACGGCCCTGAGCGTTGTCGAGCATGTGTCGCAGCAAGGTGGTTTTGCCCGAGCCGAGGAAACCGGTGACGATGGTGACGGGGAGTTTGGCCAGTTTTTTCATCGGATGCCCTTTGGCAAGGTGGCGGGCATACGGGACGAGATCCGCTGCGAGCGTGCGCGCGGAAGAATTCGCCACCGGATCACCCCGCCCGGTTGTAGTGAGAAATCTGTGACGAGGCAGGTCTCCTGGCTGACGGTGTTCGGGCCTTGGGCCCGGCGTTCGCTGCGCCTTCCCGCGGGCTCAGTAGATTGAGCTGGCAGTGGCGTGGCAACGAACTTCACCGTTCACAGTTGCGGGGGCAGCCGCGGCTTTGACCGCGTTCCCTTCTTAGCTTCGGCGTGGGCCGAAGAACCTCGAAAGCGCAAGGCTACGCATGGCTTGAGGATGGGTCAATGCTTTGGTTTTTTTTTGGATTGGGGGCATATCCGTTGCTGCGGTAACGGCCTCCTATGGTTTCGCTCTTACAGCGGTCACTTTTTCCAAACGCCGGGTTTGAGGTTTGGGGTTTGGGGGCATATCCGTTCCTTCGGGTGTTGCCTCTGGCGGTTTCGCTCTTACAGCGAGTCACCTTTTCCAAACGCCGAAAAGGTAACCCAAAAGGCTTTGCCCCGGCGTACGGCACTTCGCTGAGGCTCAGTGTTCCCTCGCTACGGTGTCCATCAGGGGGCATCGCCTCCGGTTTGCTTCGCTGCACCTCCTCTCGATGTATGCGGCTTCGCCGCATGGCGCTGCGC
>NZ_JASCPO010000311.1:0-5479 GCF_029960145.1 Pseudomonas sp. PS01299
CTGGGGGTGCGGGCTGGCGCGCGAATGCGTTGTGGCGTCTGCATATGAATAGGCTGACACGGCCTCTTCGCGAGCAAGCCCGCTCCCACATTAGTTCTGTGTTGTTCTCTGAGATCTTCGAATCATCCTGCAAAACCCGGATGCTGGCCTTTCATCCAATTGTCATATTTCAGCCATAGAGTGTTCACACGGCCTGCTGATACTTGGCCCCGACTTAACACACCCTATCTGCTAGGAGTAAGGCATGAAACTGAAGCGTTTGATGGCGGCAATGACTTTTGTCGCTGCTGGCGTTGCGACTGCCCACGCGGTAGCCGCTGGCGTTGACCCGGCAATTCCGGCTTACACCAAGGTCACCGGTGTATCGGGCAACTTGTCCAGCGTTGGTTCCGACACTCTGGCCAACCTCATGACCCTGTGGGCTGAGAACTACAAGAAAGAATACCCGAACGTAAACATCCAGATTCAGGCCGCTGGCTCCGCCACCGCGCCACCTGCGCTGACTGAAGGCACTTCCAACCTGGGCCCGATGAGCCGCAAGATGAAGGACACCGAACTGGCGGCCTTCGAACAGAAATACGGCTACAAGCCAACCGCTATCCCGGTGGCCGTGGACGCCCTGGCGGTGTTCGTGCACAAGGACAACCCGATCCAGCACCTGACCATGGAGCAGGTTGACGCGATCTTCTCGTCCACCCGTCTGTGCGGCGCCAAAGCCGACGTGAAAACCTGGGGCGACCTGGGTGTGACCGGCGACCTGGCCAACAAGCCAGTGCAACTGTTCGGTCGTAACTCGGTATCCGGCACCTACGGCTACTTCAAAGAAGAAGCCTTGTGCAAAGGCGACTACAAACCTAACGTCAACGAACAACCAGGCTCGGCGTCGGTTGTGCAGTCGATCAGCTCCTCGCTGAACGGCATCGGTTACTCGGGCATCGGCTACAAGACTGCCAGCGTGAAGACCGTTGCTCTGTCGAAGAAAGGCAGCACTGACTTCATCGAAGACACCGAAGAAAACGCCCTGAACGGCAAGTACCCGCTGTCGCGCTTCCTCTACGTTTACGTGAACAAGGCCCCGAACAAGCCTCTGGCCCCGCTGGAAGCCGAGTTCGTGAAACTGGTTCTGTCCAAACAGGGCCAGGAAGTTGTGGTGAAAGACGGCTACATCCCACTGCCGGCCAAGGTTGCTGCAAAAGCACTGGCTGACCTGGGTCTGCAGGAAGGCGGCGCTGAAGTCGCAAAAAAGTAACAAACTGAGTCCGAGGTGAACCCCACCGGACTCAGGTAAAAGGCCGGCTCTGCCCGCAGACCGGCCTTTTACACACCTCAAATTTTCGATCCTCTGCCAGTCCCGCTGGCGGTGGATTTGCTGCGTCACTGCACTGTCATCTTTCTGTCATACAGGATCGCTAGGGTGAGCGCATGAATGATCTGGCCAATTCCCCAATGACTACGACTTCCCCTCCCAAGCGCATTGATTTCAATACGCCTGAGCTGCAACGCAAGCGCCGCATTCGCGCGCTCAAGGATCGCTTCACCCGCTGGTACGTCCTCGTTGGCGGTCTGGCGGTGCTGGCAGCCATCACCCTGATCTTCTTCTTCCTCGCCTACGTCGTTGCACCATTGTTCCAGGGTGCCAGCCTGACCGCGAAAGATGCCATTACCCCAGCCTGGATGCAGGACGCCGGCAAGCCGCTGATGATTTCGCTCGAAGAGCAGAATCAGGTGGCGATGCGCGTTTCCGACAAGGGCCAGGCGCTGTTCTTCGACATCGACAGTGGCGCTGAATTGAAGCGCGTCGATCTGCCGGTGCCTGCCGGCGCCAGCGTAACTTCCATTGGCGAAGACCAGCCAGGTCATCCGCTGGTGGCGGTGGGCCTGTCCAACGGCCAGGCGCTGGTGTTCCGTCACACCTATAAAGTCAGCTACCCCGATGGCAAGAAAACCATCACACCGGCCATTGAATACCCGTACGGCGAAGCGCCGATCGCGGTGAACGAGAGCGGCGGGGCACTGGAGCACGTCAGCCTCAACGCTACCGATTCGACGCTGATGCTGGTCGGCTCGACCGGTTCGCAGCTCAATGTTTTGTCGCTGACCAGCGAAGAAAACATGATGACTGGCGAAGTCACCAACGAGCAGAAGCGTATCGAGCTGCCGCAGATGACTGAGCCGGTGAAAAACATCTTCGTCGATCCGCGCCAGCAATGGCTGTACGTGGTCAACGGGCGTGCCCAGGCCGACGTGTTCAGCCTGCGCGACAAGAGCCTCAACGGTCGCTACAAACTGCTGGAAAACGCTGACGCCGAAGTCACCGCGAGCACGCAACTGGTGGGCGGCATCTCGCTGATCATTGGTGATTCCAAGGGTGGCCTGGCCCAGTGGTTCATGGCTCGCGATACCGATGGCGAGCTGCGCCTGAAGCAGATCCGTACCTTCCAGATGGGCTCCGCGCCAATCGTTGAAATCACCGCCGAAGAGCGTCGCAAGGGCTTCGTGGCCCTCGATGCCAGCGGCAAGCTCGGCGTGTTCCACAGCACCGCGCACCGCACCCTGCTGGTCGAGCCGGTTGCCGAAGGCCAGGGCCTGTTCGGCCTGTCGCCACGCGCCAACCGGGTGATCGTCGAGGCCGGCGGCAAGCTGCAACCGCTGCTGCTCGACAACCCGCACCCGGAAGTGTCGTGGAGCGCGTTGTGGAGCAAGGTCTGGTACGAAAACTACGACGAACCTAAATACGTCTGGCAATCGACCGCCGCCAACACCGATTTCGAACCGAAACTGAGCCTGTCGCCACTGACCTTCGGCACCCTGAAGGCGGCGTTCTACGCCATGCTGCTGGCTGCGCCGCTGGCGGTTGCCGCAGCGATCTACACCGCGTACTTCATGGCCCCGGGCATGCGCCGCAAGGTCAAACCGGTGATCGAGCTGATGGAAGCGATGCCGACGGTAATCCTCGGTTTCTTCGCCGGTCTGTTCCTCGCCCCGTATGTGGAAGGGCATCTGCCGGGCATCTTCAGCCTGCTGATGCTGTTGCCGATCGGCATTCTGGTCGCCGGCTTCACCTTCAGTCGTCTGCCTGAGTCGATCCGCCTGAAAGTCCCGGATGGCTGGGAAAGTGCGCTGTTGATTCCGGTGATCCTGTTTGTCGGTTGGCTGTCGCTGTACATGAGTCCGTACATGGAGAACTGGTTCTTCGGCGGTGACATGCGCATGTGGATCTCCCACGACCTGGGCATCACCTACGACCAGCGCAACGCTCTGGTGGTCGGTCTGGCGATGGGTTTTGCGGTGATCCCGAACATCTACTCGATTGCCGAAGATGCCGTGTTCAGTGTGCCGCGTGGCCTGACCCTCGGTTCCCTGGCGCTCGGTGCCACGCCGTGGCAGACCATGACCCGCGTGGTGATCCTCACCGCCAGCCCGGGGATCTTCTCCGCGCTGATGATCGGCATGGGCCGTGCGGTCGGCGAAACCATGATCGTGCTGATGGCCACGGGTAACACCCCGGTCATGGAAATGAACCTGTTCGAAGGCCTGCGCACCCTGGCCGCCAACGTCGCGGTGGAAATGCCCGAGTCGGAAGTCGGCGGCAGCCACTACCGCGTGCTGTTCCTCTCGGCGCTGGTGCTGCTGTTGTTCACCTTCGTCATGAACACCCTGGCAGAACTGATTCGTCAGCGTCTGCGCAAGAAATACTCGTCGCTTTAAGAAAGGTAGAAGTCTGTGAAACAGAACTCCCTGAATGGATGGTTCAAGAGCGGCGCCCCGGGCGTCTGGATCAGCGGTGGCGCGGTGTCCATCGCGGTCATCATGACCATTGGCCTGCTGGCGGTGATTGCCGTGCGCGGTCTGGGTCACTTCTGGCCGGCGGACCTGATCCACGCCAGCTACGACGTACCGGGCCAGGCCAATCATCTGGTCATCGGCGAAGTGGTACAGAAAGAAGAGGTGCCGCGTGCACGCCTGAAAAGCGCCGGCCTGCCGGTGCCTGATCAGGGCCCGGAATTCATGACCCGCGAGCTGATCAAGGTCGGCAACCGTGACCTGAACGGCAACGACTTCACCTGGGTGGTCGGCGAGTGGCTGACCAAGCAGACCACGCCGCCGGAACTGATGGCGATCGAGCGTCGCGAGTGGGGCAACTTCTACGGCTACCTGGTCAACGTCAAACAGGACGGCAAGGTGATCGCCGAAGGCGAAGCGGCCTGGCCTGAGCTGCAAGCGCGGATCAACCGTGTGAACGGCCTTGCTGCACAACTCAAATCGCTGGAAAAGACCGACATCGGTGCGATCAACGCAGGGCTCGAGCGCATCCGTCTGCACGGGCGCAAACTGGAACTCGACGGCAGGCTCGACGCCACCGCGCAAGCGGACATGGACGCCGAGCGTGCCGAGCTGAACGCGCGTTATCAGGACATCGAAGCGCGTCTGAGCGATCTGCATGCGCAGTTCAACCGCGACGCGCTGACTGCTCGCGATGCCAACGGCAAAGAGATCGAAATCAGCCTGGGCAAAGTGGTTCACGCCTATCAGCCGAATGCCATGGGCACGATGACCAAGATCGGGTTCTACTTCGGCAAGGTCTGGGAATTCCTTTCCGACGACCCGCGTGAAGCGAACACCGAAGGCGGGATCTTCCCGGCGATTTTCGGCACGGTGATGATGACTTTGATCATGGCGATGATCGTCACCCCGTTCGGCGTGCTGGCGGCGGTCTACCTGCGTGAATACGCCAGGCAGAACGCCCTGACCCGGATCATCCGCATCGCCGTGAACAACCTCGCCGGCGTTCCGGCGATCGTCTACGGCGTGTTCGGTCTGGGCTTCTTCGTCTACGTGCTGGGTGGTTCGGTCGACCGTCTGTTCTTCCCCGAAGCACTGCCGGCGCCGACGTTCGGTACTCCGGGTCTGCTCTGGGCCTCGCTGACCCTGGCGCTGCTGGCGGTGCCGGTGGTGATCGTGGCGACCGAGGAAGGTCTGGCGCGTATCCCGCGCACCGTCCGTGAAGGCTCGCTGGCGCTGGGCGCGACCAAGGCGGAAACGCTGTGGAAGATCGTCCTGCCTATGGCCAGCCCGGCGATGATGACCGGCATGATCCTCGCCGTGGCCCGCGCCGCCGGTGAAGTGGCGCCGTTGATGCTGGTGGGTGTGGTGAAACTGGCGCCGTCGCTGCCGGTGGACGGCAACTACCCGTACCTGCACCTGGACCAGAAGATCATGCACCTGGGCTTCCACATCTATGACGTCGGCTTCCAGAGCCCGAACGTCGAAGCGGCACGACCGCTGGTGTACGCCACGGCGCTGCTGTTGGTGCTGGTGATCGCCACGTTGAACCTGTCGGCGGTGTGGATTCGTAACCACCTGCGCGAAAAATACAAAGCGCTGGATAGCTGATTTCTTATGTAGGAGTGAGCCTGCTCGCGATGGCAACACCGCGGTTTCATAGATAAACCGCAGCGCCTGAATCGCGAGCAGGCTC
>NZ_JASCPO010000312.1:0-5469 GCF_029960145.1 Pseudomonas sp. PS01299
GTGTCAGTCACCGTAATACTGACTGACACACCGCAATCGCGAGCAGGCTCACTCCTACAGGGAAATGGGGTGGTGCTTGAGAAAGGCGCCAAAACCTTGGGTTTATGGCAAACTTCGCGACCATAAACGCCGGTTTCGTGACCCAGAGCCTTCGGCCGGGTCACGTGGCGGAATAAAGCGATGCCAGGTCAGCGTCCCCGGACGGGAACAGACCCTTTGTGTGTTGGTACGTCGGTGCCAGCGCTTTCTGCCTGAACAGATTAGAGAAACGACCATGCATAACGTCGTCATCAGCGGCACCGGCCTGTACACCCCGGCCAACAGCATCTCCAACGAAGAGCTGGTGCAGTCTTTCAATACCTACGTCGCGCAGTTCAACGCCGACAATGCCGACGCCATCGCCAGCGGTGAAGTCCAGGCGCTGACCGAATCCAGTGCTGCATTCATCGAAAAAGCCTCGGGCATCAAGAGCCGCTTTGTCATGGACAAGGACGGCATCCTTGATCCTGCGCGCATGGCCCCGCGCCTGCCGGAGCGTTCCAACGACGAATGGTCTGTGCTGTGCCAGATGGCCATCGGCGCCGCTGAACAGGCGCTGCAACGTGCCGGCAAGACCGCCGCCGACATCGACGGCGTGATCGTCGCCTGCTCCAATCTGCAGCGCGCCTACCCGGCCATCGCCATCGAAGTCCAGGAAGCACTGGGCATTCAGGGTTTCGGTTTCGACATGAACGTCGCCTGCTCCTCGGCGACCTTCGGCATTCAGGCCGCGGCCAACAGCGTGCAACTGGGCCAGGCCCGGGCGATCCTGATGGTCAACCCGGAAGTCTGCACCGGTCACCTGAACTTCCGTGACCGCGACAGCCACTTCATCTTCGGTGACGCCGCGACAGCGGTAATCATCGAGCGTGCCGACCTAGCGACGTCCAAACACCAGTTCGACGTGGTCAGCACCAAACTGCTGACCAAGTTCTCCAACAACATCCGCAACAACTTCGGCTTCCTCAACCGCGCGGCGGAAGAGGGCATCGGCGCCCGCGACAAGCTGTTCGTGCAGGAAGGCCGCAAGGTGTTCAAGGACGTCTGCCCGATGGTCGCCGAGCTGATCGGTGAGCACCTGGAAGAGAACAAACTCAACGTCGGCGACGTCAAGCGCTTCTGGCTGCACCAGGCCAACCTGAGCATGAACCACCTGATCGTGCGCAAGCTGTTGGGCCGTGAAGCCACTGAAGAAGAAGCGCCGGTGATTCTCGACACCTACGCCAACACCAGCTCTGCCGGCTCGGTGATTGCCTTCCACAAATATCAGGACGATCTGGCCGCCGGTTCGCTGGCCGTGCTGAGCTCGTTCGGCGCCGGTTACTCGATCGGCAGCGTAATTCTGCGCAAGCGCTGAGTCACCCTCCTTTGTGGCGAGGGAGCTTGCTCCCGCTCGAGTGCGTAGCGCTCCCGATACCGGCGATTGCGATCTTGCTGGAGAACCGCAATCGCCGGTTTTGCGACTGCTGCGCAGCCGAGCGCGAGCAAGCTCGCTCGCCACAGGGTCGAGTGCGTTAACGTTAATCGGTATTTGCAAACGAGGCGTGCATGGCCGCAACCGACGACACCCAACTGCTCGAACGTCTGCTCGCGGGTGAGCAAAAGGCTTTCAAGGAGCTGGTCAGCACCTACCAGAGCGCCATGCGCGCCGTGGCTTACGCGATTGTCGGCCAGCGCCATGTCGAAGAAGTGGTGCAGGACGCCTGGCTTTCGGTGGTGCGCCATATCGGCAGCTTCGAGGGTCGTTCCAGTCTCAAGACCTGGCTGCTGACCATCACCGCCAACTCGGCCAAGAGCCGCTACAAACAAAACCGCCGCGAAGTATTGATGGATGATCTGCCGTCACCCCACGGCACCATCGATGACGACCGTTTTTCGCCCGGTGACGGCCATTGGCTGGTGGCGCCATTCGCCTGGCATCAGGACACCCCGGAAGCCTTGCTTACCGAAAGTGAATTGCGTGATTGCCTTGAGCACACCTTGCTCAGCCTGTCGGAACTGCAAAGCAGCGTGTTGCTGCTGCGCGAACGTCAGGGTCTGGAACTGGAAGAGATCTGTAATCTTCTGGAGATCTCGCTCTCCAATGTCCGTGTGCTGCTGCATCGTGCGCGGCTGAAAGTCTTCGCCACGGTGGAGCATTTTGAGGAGACCGGCGAATGCTGACCTGCAAGGAACAAGTAGCGCGCTCCAGCGATTATCTCGATGGCCAGTTGAGCTTTCGCGAGAAACTGCTGGTGCGCCATCACCTGATGTTCTGCCCGAACTGTCGGCGCTTCATTCGTCAGATGCGTTTGATGCAGGCCACGTTGAAGGCGATGCCGGAGAAGCCGCAAGAGGGTGTGGATGCGCTGGCTGAGCGTCTGGCCGAGCAACGCCGCAAGGAAAAATAGAATTCCACCTGTAGGAGCTGCCGAAGGCTGCGATCTTTTGATCCTCAAAAACAAGATCAAAAGATCGCAGCCTCCGGCAGCTCCTACAGTGTTTTTGCATCCTGCAGAAATAGCCGGCGCGGGACGAAACGAACGGATGATGGGGATCGTCCCGCCCGCGTCAGGCTAGAGGGTGACGCTGTTTAGAACTTGGCTTCGGCATCCAGCTGCAGAGTGTTGGTGTCTGCGTCACGCTGGGTACGGCTGGAGAAGTCGGCCTTGGTCAGGAAGTACGTGGCGCCGATGGCGAAGTTCTTGTCGATGTCGTAACCGACCTTGAACTTGTGCCCACGGGAACCGGTGGTGCCGTTGGCGAAGTCGGAGTCGGTGAACGCGCCGACCACGGCGTCACGCTGTACGTCACGATAGTTGTAATCCAGGTTCAAACCGAAGACTTTCGACTTGGCGCCGACCAGCCACGCGGTATCGGCGTCGGTCACGGCATCGTTGTTCTTCACGTATTGACCGTAGAACGACAGCGGCATCGGCAGTCCGCCGATGTCGATCTGGCTGAAACCTTCGTACAGGCGGAACTCGTTGTTGGCCGAGTTGCCGTTGACCGACAGCGCGCACGGTGTGGACGTCCCGGTGCAGCGGCTGTCTTCGTCGTTCTGGTAGGCGTAGACGCTGCCGCCCAGGGTCAGTTTCAGGTTGTCGGTGATCGCGAAGCGGCTGCCCAACTGGCCAGCGGTCAGGCGCAGGTCGTGACGGAATTGCACGCCTTCGCCGTCGACGTTGTCCTTGAGGGTGTAGTTACCCAGGCTGCCGAACAGTTCGGCGCTGCTGCCCAGTGGGTATTTGTAGGTGACGGCCAGACCTTCCGGGTTGATGTCGCTGTCCCAGATCACGTCGCCCATGCTGACCCACGGTTGCAGCATCTTGCCGCCGATCACGTGCAGGTTCTTGATCGCATCGGGGTGGTAGTCGATGTAGCCCAGGTCGAGCCAGATCTGCTTCTTGTCGAAGTAGTTGTCCATGTCCTGGTTGGTCGAACGGGCATCGTCGCCGCCGCCGGTAGCGATACGGATACCGGTGTCGACTTGCGGGTTGATCTCGGTGTAGGCGCCGAGGCGGGCGCGGATGCGCTGGCGATCCTTGTCACGGCCGCCGTTGTTGGATTCGCCGTCGATCTTGACGGTCTCCTGACGAATACGCACGTCACCCTTGAACTGGGTCTTGGCGGCCCAGGCGAGTTTCTGGTCGAAGGAGCTCAGCTCATTGGTTTTCTTCGCGGTCGCCGCGATCTGCTCGTTGGTCTCTTGCTGCGCCTGCTGCGCGATTTGCTGAGCCTTCTGATCCTTGGCCAGTTCAGTTTGCAGTTCTACGTACTGCGCCTGGGAAATGGAACCGTTAGCCTTGAGCATGTCGAGCAGTTTGGCGTCGACTGCAGCACTGGCCGGAACGCTCATGGCCAGCAACAGGCCACCGCACAGGGCCGCCGCAGTTTTCGTGGAAGCAAGACGCATAGCAATCTCCGAAGATGAGAGGGATGGCAGAACCATCCGGGGCACACCGACGCGCACGTCGGAAAACAGTGTCCGGGTAGAACCCGGCGCTCTAAAAACAGGAGCGAGTATCGCGATGGTTTATGACAGAGCAGTGGCTAAGTGATGTCATGTCGATGACGATACAAAGTTGTCCTGAACTATTGATCTAGAGCGCTGTCGTCCGATTGCTCGTGTGCAAAGGGCAGCGATAAGCGATACTCGCGGGGCTTTGAAGCCCGGAAGTGGAGAGTCAGTTGATGCCGTTGCAACGCCTGCAAAGCCTGTCAGAAATCGCCCCTGCGACCTGGGATGCACTGGTGCCCGAGAACCAGCCGTTTTTGCGGCACGCCTTTCTCTCGGCCCTTGAAGACAGCGGCAGCGTTGGCCCGCATACGGGGTGGCAAGCCGAGCATCTGCTGCACGTCGAAGACGATCGGCTGATCGCGGCGTTGCCCAGTTACCGCAAGTGGCATTCCTACGGCGAGTACGTGTTCGATCACGGCTGGGCCGATGCCTGCGCCCGGGCCGGCATCGATTACTACCCCAAACTGCTGACGGCGGTGCCGTTCAGTCCGGTCAGCGGGCCACGCTTGCTGGCCGCCCGGGTCGAAGACGGTTTCGAACTGCTCAAGAGCCTGCCGGGTTATCTGGAAATCGAAGAGCTTTCCAGCGCGCACATCAATTTCACCGACCCGTTCACCGATGCCGCCATGGCCGAGCAGCCGGGCTGGCTGCAACGTATCGGCTGTCAGTATCACTGGCAGAATCGCGGTTACCGGGACTTCCAGGATTTTCTCGACGCGCTCAGTTCGCGCAAGCGCAAGCAAATGCGTAAAGAGCGCGAGCAAGTGGCGGGGCAGGGCTTCGAGTTCGAATGGCTGGAAGGGCGTGAGCTGGACGAGGCGCAATGGGATTTTGTCTACGCCTGCTATGCCAACACCTACGCCGTGCGCCGCCAGGCGCCGTACCTGACGCGCGAGTTTTTCAGTCTGCTGGCTGCGCGGATGCCGGAGGCGATTCGGGTGGTGCTGGCCAAACAGGGTTCACGTCCGGTGGCGATGGCCTTCAGTCTGGTCGGAGGCGACAGCTTCTACGGACGTTATTGGGGCTGTCTGGCCGAGTTTGACCGGCTGCATTTCGAGACGTGTTTCTATCAGGGCATGGACTATGCGATTGCCCAGGGGTATCAGCGCTTTGATGCCGGCGCTCAGGGCGAGCACAAGCTGATTCGCGGCTTTGAACCGGTGATCACCCACTCGTGGCACTACCTGCGTCATCCCGGTCTGAAAGCCGCAGTTAAAGACTTCCTGCAACAGGAACGTGCTGGCGTCCTTGCGTACGCCGAGGAAGCCAGAACAGCCTTGCCATACCGCCAGGCCTGAGCTTGCCTTTAAACGGGGCCGACATCGATTCTCGGGCGTGGTTGATTTATTACTGTGGGAGGGGGCTTGCTCCCGAATGCGGTGTGTCAGTAGGGTAAATATGACTGACACGACGCCTTCGGGAGCAAGCCC
>NZ_JASCPO010000313.1:0-5458 GCF_029960145.1 Pseudomonas sp. PS01299
GGGAGCGGGCTTGCTCGCGAAGACGGACTGATATCCAACATTGATGTCGACTGATCCAGCGCTTTCGCGAGCAAGCCCGCTCCCACACGTTTCCCCTACAAATTCAAGAAAATTGGAGACAGCAATGGCCGAAGCAAAAGTACTCAGTGGCGCCGGGCTCCGGGGCCAGGTTGCCGGGCAAACCGCACTGTCCACCGTGGGCCAGGCCGGTGCCGGGCTGACCTATCGCGGCTACGACGTGCGTGAACTGGCAGCAGACGCGCAGTTCGAAGAAGTGGCTTACCTGCTGCTGTACGGCGAACTGCCGACCCGTGCACAACTCGATGCCTACCAGCAAAAGCTGAGCAAGCTGCGCGACCTGCCGCAAGCACTGAAAGAAGTGCTCGAACGCATCCCCGCCGACGCCCACCCGATGGACGTGATGCGCACCGGTTGCTCGTTCCTCGGCAACCTTGAACCGGAGAAGAATTTTTCCGAACAGCGCGACAAGACCGACCGTCTGCTCGCCGCATTCCCGGCGATCATGTGCTACTGGTATCGCTTCAGTCACGACGGCAAACGCATCAACTGCGTTAGCGACGAGCCGACTATCGGCGGCCACTTTCTGCACTTGTTGCACGACAAGAAGCCGAGCGAACTGCACGTCAAAGTGATGAACGTGTCGCTGATCCTTTACGCCGAGCACGAATTCAACGCCTCGACGTTTACCGCTCGCGTTTGCGCATCGACCCTGTCCGACCTGTATTCCTGCGTCACGGCGGCTATCGGTTCGCTGCGTGGCCCGCTGCATGGCGGCGCCAACGAGGCGGCGATGGAAATGATTGAGCGCTTCTCGTCGCCGCAAGAGGCGATCAAAGGCACCCTCGGCATGCTCGAGCGCAAGGACAAGATCATGGGCTTCGGCCACGCGATCTATAAGGACAGCGATCCGCGTAACGAGGTGATCAAGGGCTGGTCGAAAAAACTCGCCGACGAAGTCGGTGACAAGGTGCTGTTCCCGGTCTCCGAAGCCATCGACAAGACCATGTGGGAGCAGAAAAAACTGTTCCCCAACGCCGACTTCTACCATGCCTCGGCGTACCACTTCATGGGCATCCCGACCAAGCTGTTCACGCCGATCTTCGTCTGCTCGCGCCTGACCGGCTGGGCCGCGCACGTGTTCGAACAGCGCGCCAACAACCGCATCATCCGTCCAAGCGCCGAGTACATCGGCGTCGAACAGCGCAAGTTCGTGCCAATCGAACGTCGCTGAATGGTGAGCTGACCCGATCCTTGAAGCCACCACAAATCCCTGTAGGAGTGAGCCTGCTCGCGATGACGGACTGACATTCACCATTGATGTCGACTGATCTACCGCTATCGCGAGCAGGCTCACTCCTACAAGGGACGGTGTGAATCTTGAGTCGGGCGTCTGCCCACCCTTTGAAACTACCGTGACCCGAGTCCTGACCCGATGAACACAGCATTCCGCAAAAACCTGCCCGGCAGTTCCCTGGATTATTTCGACGTCCGTGCGGCGGTCGAGGCGATTCAGCCCGGCAGCTACGACACCCTGCCGTACACCTCACGCGTGCTGGCGGAAAACCTCGTGCGTCGCTGCGACCCGGCCACGCTCACCGATTCGCTGAAACAGCTGATCGAGCGCAAGCGCGACCTCGACTTCCCGTGGTTCCCGGCGCGCGTGGTGTGCCACGACATTCTCGGCCAGACCGCGCTGGTCGATCTCGCCGGCCTGCGCGACGCAATCGCCCTGCAGGGCGGTGACCCGGCGCAGGTCAACCCGGTGGTGCCGACGCAACTGATCGTCGACCACTCGCTGGCGGTAGAAGCGGGCGGTTTCGACAAGCAGGCCTTTGAGAAGAACCGCGCCATCGAAGACCGCCGTAACGAAGACCGTTTCCACTTCATCAACTGGACCAAAAAAGCCTTCAAGAACGTCGACGTGATCCCGCCGGGCAACGGCATCATGCACCAGATCAACCTGGAGAAAATGTCTCCGGTGATCCAGGTGCGCGACGGCGTGGCATTCCCCGACACCTGCGTCGGCACCGATAGCCACACCCCGCACGTCGATGCGTTGGGCGTGATCGCCATCGGTGTTGGTGGCCTCGAAGCCGAGAGCGTGATGCTCGGCCGCGCCTCGTGGATGCGCCTGCCGGAAAGCGTCGGCGTCGAACTGACCGGCAAGCTGCAACCGGGCATCACCGCCACCGACATGGTGCTGGCGCTGACCGAATACCTGCGCAAACAGAAAGTCGTCGGCGCCTGGCTGGAGTTCTTTGGCGAAGGCGCGTCCGCGCTGACCCTCGGCGACCGCGCAACCATCTCCAACATGGCCCCGGAATACGGCGCCACCGCAGCGATGTTCTACATCGACCAGCAGACCATCGACTACCTGAAACTCACCGGTCGCGAAGACCAGCAAGTGCAACTGGTCGAGCAGTACGCCAAACTCAACGGCCTGTGGGCCGACAGCCTGAAAGGCGCGCAATACGAGCGTGGCCTGACTTTCGATCTGTCGTCGGTGGTGCGCAACATGGCCGGCCCGAGCAATCCGCACGCCCGTGTGGCGGTAGCGGATCTGGCGGCCAAAGGCATCTCCGGGCAGTGGGATGACGTGCCGGGGCAAATGCCCGACGGCGCGGTGATCATCGCCGCCATCACCAGCTGCACCAACACCAGCAACCCGCGCAACGTGATCGCCGCCGGCCTCTTGGCGCGTAATGCCAACAAGCTTGGCCTGACCCGCAAGCCGTGGGTCAAATCCTCGCTGGCACCGGGTTCAAAAACCGTGGCGCTGTACCTCGATGAAGCGGGGCTGACCACCGAGCTGGAGCAACTTGGTTTCGGCGTCGTCGCGTTTGCCTGCACCACCTGCAACGGCATGTCCGGCGCCCTCGATCCGGTGATCCAGCAAGAGATCATCGACCGCGATCTGTATGCGACGGCCGTGCTTTCCGGCAACCGTAACTTCGACGGCCGCATCCACCCGTACGCCAAGCAGGCGTTCCTCGCCTCGCCGCCGCTGGTGGTCGCGTACGCCATCGCCGGGACCATCCGTTTCGACATCGAGAAAGATGTGCTGGGCGTGGTCGACGGCAAGGAAATCCGCCTGAAAGACATCTGGCCGAGCGACGAAGAAATCGACGCGGTGGTGAAGTCGTCGGTGAAGCCGGAGCAGTTCCGGCAGGTCTACATTCCGATGTTCGCCATTCACGAAGACACCGGCCCGAAAGTCACGCCGCTGTACGACTGGCGCGAGATGAGCACCTACATCCGCCGTCCGCCGTACTGGGAAGGTGCGCTGGCCGGCGCGCGGCCGCTGAAGGGCATGCGCCCGCTGGCGGTGCTGCCGGACAACATCACCACCGATCACCTGTCGCCCTCGAACGCGATCATGCTCGACAGCGCCGCCGGCGAATACCTGGCGAAAATGGGCCTGCCGGAAGAAGACTTCAACTCGTATGCCACGCACCGTGGCGACCACTTGACCGCGCAACGCGCGACCTTCGCCAACCCGAAACTGTTCAACGAAATGGTCCAGGAAAACGGCAAGGTCAAACAGGGTTCGCTGGCGCGGGTCGAGCCGGAAGGCCAGGTGATGCGCATGTGGGAAGCCATCGAAACCTACATGGAGCGCAAGCAGCCGCTGATCATCATCGCCGGTGCCGACTACGGTCAGGGTTCGTCCCGCGACTGGGCGGCGAAGGGCGTGCGGCTGGCGGGTGTCGAAGCGATCGTCGCCGAAGGTTTCGAGCGTATCCACCGCACCAACCTGGTGGGCATGGGCGTATTGCCGCTGGAGTTCAAACCGGGCACCGACCGTCACACGCTGGCCATCGACGGCAGCGAAACCTACGACGTGATCGGCGCCCGCACCCCGCGCGCCGACCTGACGCTGGTGATCCACCGCAAGAACGGCGAGCGCGTTGAAGTGCCGGTGACCTGCCGCCTCGACACCGCTGAAGAAGTGTCGATCTACGAGGCCGGCGGCGTGTTGCAGCGCTTCGCCCAGGACTTCCTCGAAGAGTCGGCTGTTGCCGTTTAAATCACGTAGTGCGAGCGCGGGTCGGTTGACCCGCGTTTGCGGATAAGGAGCACCATGGCTCACGCAGCTCATTTCGCACCGCAGATCAAAATCCCCGCCACATACATGCGCGGCGGCACCAGCAAAGGCGTGTTCTTCAGCCTCAAGGATCTGCCCGAAGCCGCGCAGGTTCCCGGCCCCGCCCGCGATGCTTTGCTGCTGCGGGTGATCGGCAGCCCCGACCCGTACGACAAACAGATCGACGGCATGGGTGGTGCCACCTCAAGTACCAGCAAAACCGTGATCCTGTCGAAAAGCAGCAAGGCCGATCACGACGTCGATTACCTGTTCGGTCAGGTCTCCATCGACAAGCCGTTCGTCGACTGGAGCGGCAACTGCGGCAATCTCTCGGCAGCGGTCGGTTCGTTCGCCATCAGCAACGGTCTGGTGGAGGCCCGCCGCATTCCGCACAACGGCGTGGCGGTGGTGCGCGTGTGGCAGGCCAATATCGGCAAGACCATCATCGCCCACGTGCCGATCACCAACGGCGAAGTGCAGGAAACCGGTGATTTCGAACTCGACGGCGTGACCTTTCCGGCCGCCGAAGTGCAACTGGAGTTCATGGACCCGGCAGCGGAAGAAGAGGGCGGCGGCGGTTCGATGTTCCCCACCGGTAACCTGATCGACGAGCTGGAAGTGCCGGGTGTCGGCACGTTCCAGGCGACCATGATCAACGCGGGGATTCCGACGATTTTCGTCAACGCCGAAGATATCGGCTACACCGGCACCGAGCTGCAAAGCGCGATCAACAGCGACCCGAAAGCCCTGCAGATGTTCGAAACCATCCGCGCCTACGGTGCATTGCGCATGGGCCTGATTGCGAATCTGGACGAAGCGGCCAAGCGACAGCACACGCCGAAAGTCGCGTTTGTCGCCAAGCCTGCGGATTACATCGCATCCAGCGGCAAGGCGATTGCTGCCGCTGATGTGGATCTGCTGGTGCGTGCGTTGTCGATGGGCAAGTTGCACCACGCGATGATGGGTACGGCGGCGGTGGCAATCGGCACGGCGGCGGCGATTTCCGGGACTCTGGTGAATCTCGCGGCGGGCGGTGTCGAGCGCAATGCTGTGCGCTTCGGCCATCCGTCCGGGACGCTGCGCGTAGGCGCCGAGGCCAGTCTGGAAAACGGTGAGTGGGTAGTGAAAAAGGCCATCATGAGCCGCAGTGCGCGCGTCCTCATGGAAGGTTTCGTCCGTATCCCTGGCGACTCTTTCTGATCCAGTATCGATGCCCTCACCCCAACCCTCTCCCGGAGGGAGAGGGAGCAGACCGAGTTGTAATTGGATGTCCTGCGACCTGAAGCATCTTGGCGATTATGGATTCACGGGAGAGCTTTCAGGTCGACGTATGTGTTGAATATCACCCTAGCC
>NZ_JASCPO010000314.1:0-5437 GCF_029960145.1 Pseudomonas sp. PS01299
GGCTTGCTCCCGAAGGCGGTGTACCAATCGACACATTAGTTGATTGAGACACCGCCTTCGGGAGCAAGCCCCCTCCCACAGTTGTTTTTCCAGATTGATTTTTGCGCTGATCATCGGGAAAAGTGCCACTACTCTGACGTCAGAATTCACACAATGACCATTCGGCGCCTTCTGGTTCTATCCGGCTTGCGCGGCGGACTTTTCTTCTATTCTCTGCTCAAGGACATCGACAGTATCACTGGATCGAAACAGCCTTCGCGTGAAGGCTGAATACAGGCTTTACCGAGGGTCGCCGCCATGTCGCGCAACCTCTGCCTCACCCGTCAGTGCCTGGGTCTTGTGACCCGCATCGAATGCGCCATCAAACCGTTGGCCGGCGATAACGGCATGTGGACCTTGCTCTTCGCTGCCGGCATGGCCGGCGAACAACCCTCCGCCATCAAGGCCCAGGGCCCGTTTCACGGGCCGGTCGCGGCCGAGTCGATTCTCGACACTATTGTGGAAAGCCTGACGATGCACGGCTACGAGCTGGCCGACGATCCGCAGATCTGGAGCCTGCACCTGCAGGCACAGTTGCGCCAGATCAATGGCGGGCGTGGGCGTACGGTCGGCGTGTTCGACCACTAGGCGCAATCATGGCGCGGTGTCGGACTGCTGCGCCTTGTCGAGTTTGACCTCAAAGCCGTATTGCACGGTATTGAGCTCGGTCCGCTGATAGGTCTCCACGTGCGTTGGACGGCCATAGAAGTAATGCACGCCGAACAGCGCCGGGCCATCCGCACTCGCGTCGTGACTGACCGAGAGAATCTGTTTCAGGTAGTTGCCGCTGTCGTCCTTGACGAAGAATCGCCAGGCGTTGGCCGGAAACAGTTTCAGGTCCACCACCAACGTGTTGTTCTTGATCTCCAGGCCTTTGGGCAGGGATTTGGCGTCGTAGGCTTTTTTCTCCACGCTGGCGAGAAACAGCGGCATCGACCCCACGGCAATCGCCGGGGTTTCCGGAAACAGGTTCAAATCGTAAGTGATGGTCGCCTGCAGCGGATCGACCTGATACGCCTCGGGCGGCAGTTCGATCGGCTCATCGAGTTTGCCGCTGCGTTTCTCGGTGAAGAACGTCACGGGACTCTCGCCGGGGCTGAAATCATCACCGAGCAATTCATCGTTGAAGGTTCGCCGGTGAGAGAACTCGATGCGTGCAGCGCTCGGATCCTCCACGGACTGATGGATGCGGATACCGGCCTTCAACGCTTCCTCGGTGAGGCTCGCGCCCTTGAGCCAGTTCGGCGCCAGATCGTCATAGACGACCACCGCCGGGTCCAGCGGTTGGATGGCTTTTTCGGTGGTGTGCTGGCTGAAAGTGCGCACTGGCAGATCCAGTGTTTTGCGGGTCACGGTTGCCGATGAGAAATCCAGCACGCTGACTTCGAGGGTGTCGATGGGGCCGTTGAAGTAGACCTTGTTGTAGCGGCGCGGATGCTGCTGCTCGAAGGTCTGCTGTTCGTCCTCCAGCTGTTTTTCCAACGCCTCGCTCCAGGTTTTCTGCTGTTGCAGATACGCCAGTTGTTTCTCGTAGAAGGCGACTTGTGCCGGGCTCTCATTGATTGAGCCGGCGCGCACCAGGTATTGCCCGCTGGTGTCACGGGCCTGAACGATGACTGGATTGAGCTGCGCACCCTCGACCTCAGGGGCCAGTGGCAGGCTGTTGCTGAATTCGACTTCGGCGTAGTTCTTTTCAAGCTTCAACAGGGTGACGCTGAGGTTGTCATCGGTGCGGGTCTGGCCGACGTCCTTCTGGCTCAGGTTGAAGCTGAACAGGCGGCGCGGCGCGATGACTTCGACTTTGCCTTGCAGGCTCACCGGTTGTGGCTGGCTCTTCTTGTCCACGTCCAGCCCTTCGATGAACGGGTAGGTCACGGTCAGGTCATCGGGGTTGTTGACGTTGGAGCTGGACGGGCTCAACTGAATGCCGGGATCGGTTTCCGACCACTCCGGCTGATAGGCGATCACGCGCTTGTTGCTCAGGGTCACCGACTGCCATTCCACGCCGTGCGGGAATAGAAAGCCGCCGGGAATGTTCAGGTTGAACGGGAATACCGGTTGCAGGTCGGTAAGGTAATCGGAGCTGGCGTCCTTGTGCAGCACGAACAGTCCGTTGATAAAGGTATCGACCAGCGCCTGCGGCGAAGGGTAGTGCTTGAGGATGCCGAGGGTGTCTTCGCCGTAGACGGTTTTCAGCGGTGTGCTGTCGAGCTTGAGCTGCGCGCGTTCGAGCAGCAGCAGCGAACCGCCGAGTTCGGTCACGGCGTCCTTGAGTTTCGGGTCGGTAATGGCGTCCAGTGAGTGTTCGAAGGTTGCCGTCTTCGCGTCGAGGCTGACCGAGGGCTTTTTCTCATCGCCGGGTGAGCAGCCACCCAGCAGCAGAACGAGGCAAATTCCGGCAGTCGTCAACGGTAATCGCACATGCATTTCCAGTCGTCCTGTCCACTTTCGCTAGGCGGTCAATGGTTTGGACAGTAGCAGAAAAAAATTCACACACACACGCAGGTTGCGGTGATGGGAGGTGCGAGCCGGGCGGTTTCTGGCGGTCACGGGCGGCTGGTATACTCGCCGCCGATTTCAATCCTTATTGTGTGAGAGTCAATGGAACGCTTTATCGAAAATGCAATGTACGCCACGCGCTGGCTGCTGGCGCCGATCTATATCGGGCTGTCCCTCGGGCTGCTGGCGCTGGCATTGAAATTCTTCCAGGAAGTGTTTCATGTCATTCCCAACGTGTTTTCCATGGCCGAATCGGATCTGATCCTGGTGCTGCTGTCGCTGATCGACATGGCGCTGGTGGGCGGCCTGCTGGTGATGGTGATGATTTCCGGCTACGAGAACTTCGTGTCCGAGCTGAACATCGACGAAGGCAAAGAGAAGCTCAGCTGGCTGGGCACCATGGACTCCTCGTCGCTGAAGATGAAAGTGGCGGCGTCGATCGTGGCGATTTCCTCGATCCACCTGCTGCGGATCTTCATGGATGCCAAGAACGTCGATCCCGAGCACCTGATGTGGTACGTGATCATCCACATGACCTTCGTGATTTCGGCGTTCGCGATGGGTTACCTGGACAAGCTCACCAAGCACTGATCATTGGCTGATCGCTGCAAAACCACCGCCCGTCTGTTGCGAAACAGACGGGCGGTGTCGTTTGTGGCTTGTGCTTTGGCGCGCGCGGGCATATCCCTGTAAAGGTCCTGGCTCGCCACCGCACGAGGTGCGTTCATGAACCTGCAAGAGTTGAATGCGTTTGCCATCGCCAGAAAGGTCGATGAGCTGAACCTGATCTCCATGGAGGGCGGGATTTATCTGCTCGAAGCGCGGATGCACGGGGCGGCGTATCCGCTGAGTGATCTCAAGGGCGAGATGCTGCAGCTGCGCTCGGTGGAGCATGCGCGGGATTTGCTGCATAACTTTCCGGTGCTGCCGTTCAACCTTGTACACACCTCGGTGCACGACGAAATGTGCGGCCTGGGCGTCAGTGACGAGGAAAGCCTGAAAGTGCCGCTGGCCTGGCGCTCGGCCCTGTAGGCGTTGCGCCCCATCGCCGGGCATCTGTGCTAGTCTGCTCGCCCTTTTGGTTCCGGGCGCGCCGGGACGCGCTGTGCACGCACGGCAAGTCTGATGGCCGTCCGCACAGCGGAGCAGTGTCATGTCCGAAGTAAATCTGTCCACCGACGAAACCCGCGTCAGCTACGGTATTGGCCGTCAGCTGGGTGACCAGCTGCGCGACAACCCGCCACCGGGTGTCAGCCTGGACGCCATCCTGGCCGGTCTGACCGACGCATTCGCCGGCAAGCCAAGCCGTGTCGATCAGGAAGCCATGTCCGCCAGCTTCAAAGTGATCCGCGAGATCATGCAAGCCGAAGCCGCTGCCAAGGCTGAAGCCGCCGCAGGCGAAGGCCGTGCGTTCCTGGCTGAAAACGCCAAGAAAGAAGGCATCACCACCCTGGCTTCCGGTCTGCAATTCGAAGTGCTGACCCAGGGCGAAGGCGCCAAGCCATCCCGTGAAGACACCGTGCGTACTCACTACCACGGCATGCTGATCGACGGCACTGTGTTCGACAGCTCCTACGATCGTGGCCAGCCAGCAGAATTCCCGGTGGGCGGCGTGATCGCCGGCTGGACCGAAGCCCTGCAACTGATGAATGCCGGCAGCAAATGGCGCTTGTACGTGCCGAGCGAACTGGCTTACGGCGCTCAAGGCGTTGGCAGCATCCCGCCGCACAGCGTTCTGGTATTCGACGTCGAGCTGCTGGACGTTCTGTAAGACCTGGCCTGTCCCTGTGACAGGTCAATGATGTGGGAGCGGGCTTGCTCGCGAAGGCGTCCTTTCTGGCAACCCATCCGTTGCCTGACACAGCGCTTTCGCCAGCAGGCTGGCTCCCACAGTTTCCATGGCGCTGATCATATTTCGATCTTGTGATGCAGCTCATTGGTCGGGCGCAACGCCCGGGCATAGCAGAACAGGAACAGATTGCGCACCAGCTCCTTGAGCACCAGCGGTTCGCTGGAATTCAGGCTGCTGACGTCCAGATCACCCTGATCCTGCAGCTCATGCAGGGCTTCTTCTTCCAGTACCGCACAGACTTCGCCGGTTTCCCGATGCAGGATCCTGAGGTACGGGTGTGGGCGATCCAGCCAGGCGTCGATCAAATAAGTCATGGGTCTCATCTCCTTGAAAGGTTTCAATGAGAATAATTCTTATTCGTCAAATAGCAAGTGCCTATTGGCGGAATGCGATTTTTTCCGGGTAAAGATTGCGTAAGGTCAAAACGGCTGGCGTCTGGCTATTACGCGAGAATGCGGGGGCTGGCGGGGAGGGTGACGCACCATCCCGCGGCGGGCACGGGATGGCTGACAGCAGGATCAGACCTTTCTGACGAACTCGGACTTGAGCTTCATCGGGCCGATGCCGTCGATCTTGCAGTCGATGTCGTGGTCGCCGTCGCACAGGCGGATATTCTTGACCTTGGTGCCGACCTTGACCACCAGCGAAGTGCCCTTGACTTTCAGGTCCTTGATCACGGTGATGGTGTCGCCGTCCTGCAACACGTTGCCGACCGAATCTTTCTTCACGGCATCATCGGATGCCACTTCGGCTTCGCCGTTGGCCGACCACTCGTGGGCGCACTCCGGGCAGATCAGTTGGGCACCGTCTTCGTAGGTGTATTCGGAATTGCATTTCGGGCAGGGTGGCAACGTGCTCACTAAGGCTCCTTGATAGGGGATCGCTAAAAGTCGCACATTGTATAGGGTTTTACGCGCAGGAGGGCATAGAGCAGAAACAACTGTGGGAGCGGGCTTGCTCGCGAATGCGGTGTGTCATTGAACATTAATGTTGAATGACAGGTTGCTTTCGCGAGCAAGCCCGCTCCCACAGAAGGCAGATCAGTGC
>NZ_JASCPO010000315.1:0-5419 GCF_029960145.1 Pseudomonas sp. PS01299
GAGCAAGCCCGCTCCCACAGTTGGAATGCGTTCCAGTGTGGGAGCGGGCTTGCTCGCGAAGGCGGCCTGGCAGGCAATATAGATCCACCTGAATGATCAGAACGTCTGCCCCAGATTCAGATAAACCGCCTGCTCGTTCGCATCATTCAAGCCATAGGTGAAGTTCAGCGGCCCCAACGGCGTATCGAAGCCGATAAACACACTGGCGGCATTGATGTAGCCGCTGTCGAATTCATTGTCGTTGTTCCACGCCCGCCCACGCTCCAGCGAAGCCCCGGCATACAGCGGGAAGTCCAGCGGCAGATAGGAACGCGGCGTCAACCGGCGGTAATACACCGCGCGCATCAGGCTGACGTTCTGCCCGGAAATCGAATCCTCGCGAAAGCCCGACAACTGTCGCGCACCGCCGAGCAGGAAGCTCGACGTCACCACATTGGCATCGTCCAGCGTTCGGCCATAACGGCCGCCGAGAATCAGCGTATCCGGGCCACGGCTCATGGCTTTATCGAGCTTGAATTCCCACTGCCGGTAGCGCGTGTCCGAGCCGAGGTCCGGTTCGAATTGCATCAGGGTCAGGCTGACGTCCTTGCCCTCGTGGGGGAAGTAGACGTTGTCCAGCGAGTCGAACGAGTACTTCAGCGAGTAGAACCCTTCAGTGAAGTTTTCTCTCGGCAAGTCCTGATCGCCGATGCGCACATCCGCTTTGCCCCAGGCCTCGCCGACCCCGAAGCGGATTTCACCGTTATTGCCGATCTGCCGGCCGAAATTGAGGCCGAAACCGTAGCGTTCGACGCGGTATTGGGCGATCGGGTCGTTGTCGAGCACAGCATCGACGTTCTGCGCTTCAAACGCAGCATACGGGGCGACGAAGTAGCGCGAGCCGACGTCCAGCGGCTGATAGAACTCGGTGTAGAGCTCCTGTTTGTCGCCGATTTGTGCGCGGGTCAGCCATTCCGCGCCGAGGCGGTTGATGCCGTTGATGCGGTAGCTGGCGCCGAGATTGAAGGCGCTGTCACCGCGCATGTCGTCTGACAGGTTCAGGCCGACCCGCAGGTAATCGGTGCCGCTGCGTTTGCCCCGGGCGCTGATCACTAGCGTGTGATCCTGGCCCTTGTGCACTACGCGGTACTGCACCTGTTCGAAGTAATCCAGGCCGTACAGCGTGCCCATGTCCGAGTGCAGTCGGCCCAGATCCAGCGGCTCGCCGATCGGCTGACGGATGTAATAGCGAATCACCTCATCGCCGACTTTCGAGTCGTTCTCGACCCTGATCGCGGTGATGATCGGCGTGCGCTGGCCTGGGGCGCGGGCCGCATTGAGTTCGGCGTCTTGAGATTGCTGAGGTTTGAGCTGAGCGAGGCGGGCGTCGAGAATCCGCGTGGCGCGGTAACCGGCGTCAATCATCTCCTGGGCCTTGCCGAAATCGGTCACGCCGAATGCCGCCAGCGCCGGCTGGATCAGCACGTCGGTGGGTTTGAGGGCGGCCAGTTGCTCTTCGGAGTTGCGCCGGGTCATCAGGGTGATCGACTGGTTCAGCACATCGACCACGGTCGTCAGTTGTTTGCGGTTGCGCAGCGGCGTACCGATGTCGACCACGATTGCCACGTCGACACCCATCTCCCGCGCGACGTCGAGCGGGATGTTGTCAGTCATGCCACCGTCCACCAGCAGCCGACCGTCCAGTTCGACCGGGGCAAACACCGCCGGAATCGACATGCTGGCGCGGATCACCTGCGGCAAGTGACCTTTGCGGAACACCACTTTTTCGCCATTGGCGATGTCGGTGGCGACGGCGCGGAACGGGATCGGCAGCTTGTCGAAGTCGCGGGTGTCACTGGTGTGCGCCAACAGGCTTTCCAGCATCAGCGCCAGGTTCTGGCCCTGAATCACCCCCAGTGGCAGGCCGAGGCTGCCGTCATCGCGAAAACTCAGTTGCTGTTTCACCAGAAAGTCGCGGTCGTCCTGCTTGCGGCGAAACGGCACGTCTTCGCGTGGCGGCGCGTCGGACAGCGCCTGCTGCCAATCGATGTTCAGGGCGAGTTTTTCCAGTTCGTCGATCTTGTAGCCCGAGGCATACAGACCACCAACCACCGCGCCCATGCTGGTGCCGGCAATCGCATCGATCTTGATGCCTTGCTCCTCAAGCGCCTTGAGCACGCCGATGTGCGCCAGACCACGGGCGGCACCACCGGACAACACCAGGCCGACTTTAGGGCGGGGTGTTTCGGCGGCATTCACAAACAATGGCAACAAGCCAAGGAACAGGCAGAACAGCAAACGGCGCATGGTGAGTCTCGGGGCAAGCGATAAAGCCGGCTATTATAGCGGCGCCCTCTGTCTCAGGAGTTTTCAGCGAACATGTCTGCTGCAAAACCGGAAATCGTCATCACTTATTGCACCCAATGCCAGTGGCTGCTGCGCGCCGCGTGGCTGGCGCAGGAGCTGCTCAGCACCTTCGGCGATGACCTCGGCAAGGTGTCTCTGGTGCCCGGCACCGGAGGGGTGTTTCACATCAGCTGCGACGACGTGCAGATCTGGGAGCGCAAGGCCGACGGCGGTTTTCCCGAGGCCAAGGCGCTCAAGCAGCGGGTGCGCGATCAGATCGATCCTGCGCGCGACCTCGGCCACAACGACCGCACTCAGTGAGACGCGGCTTCGGCAGCCACGGTTTTCTTGTCGGCGCTGCCTGACATCCGCGCCGAGACCACGATGGCAACGATGATCAGCGCACCACCGATCAGCATGCGCACGGTCGGGTTTTCATCGAACAGCAACCAGGCGATGGTGATGCCGTAGACCGGCTCCATGGCGAATACCACGGCGGCGGTGCGCGCCTTGATCACCGCGAGGCTGGCGACGAACAGGCTGTGGGCGACGCCGGTGCAGAACACCCCGAGCAGGCCGATCCACAGCCAGTCCAGCGCGCGCACTTCACTCAGTTGCGGCGCAGCCACCGGCAGCAGACACAGCGCCACCACCACGTTCTGGCACAGCGCGGCCTGCACCGCCGGGATGCGTCCGGAGCTGGCGCGGTTGGTCAGCGACAGCAGGGCGAACAGCAAGCCCGACAGCACCGCCCAGAGCAACCCGGTGGTGGCGCCGCTGGCCAGATCGAACGCCGGGGTCACCAGCACCAGACCAACGCTGACCAGCACTACCAACACGATTTCATTGGCGCGGATGCGTTCGCGGAAAATCAGCCCTTCGAGAATCACGGTGAACGCCGGGAAGCTGGCAAAACCCAAGGTCGCGATGGCGACGCCAGCGACCTTCACCGCGATGAAAAAACTCACCCAGTGCCCGGCCAGCAACACGCCGCTGAGCGCCAGGCGCCGCCAGTCGACCGCCTGCAGTTTCTGCCAGCCGTGCTGACTGGCGAAGCGGGCGAAAAAGGCCAGGGCGAGCACGGCAAACGCCGCACGCCCGAAGACGATCACCGCCGGCGAGGCGGCCACGAGTTTGCCGAACACACCGGTCAGGCCGAACATCAGAGCGCCAATGTGCAGGGCGCCGAGGGCGGTACGCGGAGTCATTGCAATCCTTAATCCGAACACAGTTTCAATGTTGCCCATTGAAACGTGTTGCGGCGCAGAAGTCTGTCGGCGAACTAGCGTTTTTTGTCGCAGGAGTCGCGACGCAATTGCCCCGGTGAGGCGCCGAACTCGCGCAGCACCGCCGCCGCGAACGCGCTCTGCGAGCTGTAACCGACCCGACTGGCGATCTCGCCGATCGGCAGCGCGCTCTCGCGCAGCAGGCAGACTGCCTTGTGCAGGCGCCGGCTGCGAATGTATTCCATCGGCGTCTGCCCGCATTCCGCCATGAACCGCGCGTGCAGCCGGGCGCTGGACAGCCCGGCGATCTGCGCCAGATCGGCCACTTGCAGCGGGTAGGCGGCGTATTGTTCGATGTGCGCATCCAGCGCCGCGTAGGGCAGGCGCCGCGCCGAATGTTCGGCAGGTCTGGCGTGATTCAGGCTGGCCAGCAGCAACACCGCGCCTTGCTGCGCGATCAGCGGATCGCTGACCGGGCTGTGCGCCAGCCAGTGGACCAATTGGCTTTGCCCGGCATCAAGCGACAATCGCGCAGGCTGGTCGAGCAAGCGCTGACTGGCGTCGGCGTGCTCGCCCAGCGAATCGTTCAGCCATGGCCCGTCGGGTACGTCCAGCACCAGACAACGGCTGCCATCCGGGCTGCCGCAGGCGTGATGCGCGCCGCCGGGGACGACCACGAAACTCTGCTGGCGCACCTGGCTGCCCTGACCCTCGACTTCGAAATCCAGCGCGCCGGACAGCCCGAACACCAGTTGCGCGTGGTCGTGGCTGTGGACGATCAGGTCGTGGGTGTATTGGCGCAGAGTGAGGATCGGGCGCATGGAAGAAGTCTCCGAAGTGAGCGCCAGTCTACACCGGGGCGACGGGCTTGCGCGCTGTCACACGACTGACGCCTGTCTGTCATGGTCGATTCACCCGGCACGTGCACAGTGGCGAAAACATCGCAGAGGGTTGCCCATGACCAGCGCCGAGCTCGCCAAACCCAGCCGCAAACAACGGGTGCGTACCTTGTGGATTTCCGACGTGCACCTGGGCACGCGGGATTGCCAGGCCGAGCACTTGTCGCAATTTCTCAAGGGCTACCACGCCGACAAGATCTATCTGGTCGGTGACATCATCGACGGCTGGAAGCTGCGCGGTGGCATGTACTGGCCGCAGGCGCACACCAACGTGATCCGTCGCCTGCTGACCATGAGCAAGCGCGGCACCGAGGTGATCTACGTCACCGGCAACCACGACGAATTCCTGCGCCGTTATTCGAAGCTGATCCTCGGCAACATCCAGTTGGTCGACGAGGCGGTGCACGTCACGGCGGATGGCCGGCACCTGCTGGTGATCCATGGCGACCAGTTCGACGTGATCACCCGCTACCACCGCTGGCTGGCCTTCCTCGGCGACTCGGCCTACGAATTCACCCTGACCCTCAACCGCTGGCTCAATCACTGGCGAGCGCGTTATGGCTACGGCTACTGGTCGTTGTCGGCGTACCTGAAACATAAGGTGAAGACGGCAGTGAGCTTCATCAGCGACTTCGAAGAAGCCATCGCCCACGAATGCGTGAAGCGCGAGTTGCACGGCGTGGTCTGCGGGCACATTCACCATGCCGAGATCCGTAAGGTCGGTGAGGTGGACTACCTCAATTGCGGCGATTGGGTGGAGTCGTGCACGGCGTTGATCGAGCACTGGGACGGCACGATCGAGCTGTATCGCCTGGCGGATGCGCAGGCGCGGGAGGCACAGCTCAAGGCGGCCAAGGTTGCCGAGATTGCCTAGACCCCAGATATCTCCTGTGGGAGGGGGCTTGCTCCCGAATGCGGTGTATCAGTAAGTACATTTTTATCTGACACACCGCCTTCGGGAGCAAGCCC
>NZ_JASCPO010000316.1:0-5412 GCF_029960145.1 Pseudomonas sp. PS01299
GGGCTTGCTCGCGAAAGCGGTGTGTCATTCAACAGATAAGTTGAATGTAAGGGCCCTTTCGCGAGCAAGCCCGCTCCCACAGGGATTTGTGTTTGCCAGGGCATTGAGGACATTGGAGGCTTATGAACAAAACCATCGCCATCGTGGTATTCCCCGGCGTGCAGGCGCTGGATGTCAGCGGGCCGATGGATGTGTTCGCCGAGGCCAACCGGTTTCTGCCGCCCGAGGATCACTACCAACTGGTGGTGATCGGCCTCGAACGCGGGCCGATGGCTTGTTCCAACGGTTTGAATCTCAGCGCCCATCGGTACTTCAGCGAAGCGCAGGATGCTTATGACTTATTGCTCGTCGCCGGCGGCCCGCAGTTGCCGTTCATGGATTTCGGCAAGCCTTTCGACACCTGGCTGCGCGAGGCCTGCGCGCGTGCACGGCGTTTCGGTTCGATCTGCAACGGCGCGTTCATGCTGGCGCGGGCGGGACTGCTGGAAGGGCGCACCGTGACCACCCACTGGAACGATGCCGAAGCCTTGGCACAGTTGTGTCCATCGACCCAAGTCGAGGCCGATCACCTGTACGTCGAGGACGGTGCGCTCTACACCTCGGCCGGGGTCACCGCCGGGATTGATCTGTCGTTGTACCTGTTGGCCCGTGATTGCGGCGCTGAAGTGGCGCTGAGCGTGGCCAAGCGGCTGGTGGTGTTCACTCAGCGCTCGGGCGGGCAATCGCAGTTCAGCCCGTTCCTCACACCGCATGCGGAGTCGACGTCAGCGGTGGCGATGGTGCAGTTGTATGTGCTGGCCAACCTCACCGGCGATCTGACGATTGCCGATCTGGCGAACGCGGCGAACATGAGTGCGCGCAACTTCTCCCGGGTGTTCGCCCGTGAGGCTCGGGTCACCCCGGCGGAGTTCGTCGAAAGTGCGCGAGTGGATGCGGCGCGGGTGCTGCTGGAAAGCACCACGGCACCGCTGAAGACCGTGGCCTATCAGTGCGGGTTTCGCGATGCGCAGCACATGCGCAGTGTGTTCAATCGCCGGTTGGGGGTGACGCCGCAGCAGTTTCGGCTGAATTTTGCGTTGATGCTCTGAGAGATGTGTTGAGTTGGCGGGCCCCATCGCGAGCAGGCTCACTCCTACAATTGGAATGCGTTCCCCTGTAGGAGTGAGCCTGCTCGCGATAGGGGCCGTCCGGCTGACCGAGAACTATTGGGTCGCCCGCGCCGGCAACAGCTTCAAGGTACTACGGGTATTGGCCGTCACCTCTTCCTCGCTGAAATGCGCCTGCACATACATCCCCTCGACGTACTCCTCGGCCTGATCGTCGTAATGGCTGTCGAACGGCACACCGCTCTGGCCGACCGGGTTGATGGTCAGGCTGTGCGCCGGGTCGGCGAAGTCCACCAGGCGCCGCGTCGAAGGTCCATAGGTCACCGGCCACGGCGCCGGGCCGAGCTTGGCCGAGAGATTGTTCGGAACTTCGTGACTGCCCGGCGCAGCGAACGGCCCGACATTGACGATCCGGTCCAGCGGCTTCTGCTGACCCAACGGATGACCGTGGGTCAGGGTGTGCGCCGTGCCCCATTGCCAGTTGGACGGGTTATCGCCGAGGGTCTGTTTCAGATGCGTCATGCTCGCCTGCCACGCCGCTTTGACGACGTCGGCGCGAGTCTCCTTGTTCGGTGTGTTGCGGTTGTCCCACCACGGTGAATCGGCGTTCGCCGCCAAGCGCGGCAGGGCCGCGTCGATCACCCGGGTCGACAGCAGCGTCTCGAAGAAGTCGTTGCCCAGCTCATCGCGCATTGCCGCATCGGCGAGGTCGTAGAGGAACTGGTTGAACACTGTGGCGTTGACCGAATCCAGCGGATAGTCGCCTTGCCACTGCGCCAGTTGCTCGACCAGTTTCAGTTGCGCCGGATCGCTCACCACTTCCCGCAGCACCGGCAGCAATGGCGCTAGGGTACGCGGGCCATAACCGGTGGTGGTGCCCAGTTGCAGCTTCTGGTTGGCCTCGTTGCTCCACTTCAGATTCTTGTCGCTGAGCTGGCGGTTGAGCTGCTGGCCGCGATCGGCGAGGTTGTAGTAACCGGGGATTTCCATTCCGGTCGGCGACAGCGGCTGGAAGTTGGCCGAGACGATGTAGCCGCGCGCCGGGTTTTCTTCCTGCGGGTTGGCGCTGAACGGGTAGTAGCCGTCCTTGTCCGCCTGATTGCTGCTGCCGTCGAGGATGAACTCGGGCTTCACCCCGGCCGGGCGTTTCGGCAACAGCGCCGAGGCCCACCAGGCGATGTCACCCTTGGCGTTGGCGTAGACGATGTTCAGCCCCGGCGCCTGCACCTTGGTCGCAGCGGCCCGGGCCTTGGCCAGGGTGTCGGCGCGGTTGAGCTGGTAGAAACCTTCGAGAATCGGATTCGGCGTTTCGAGGAACGCCCACCACATGGCGATCGGCGTTTTACCGGCGGCAGTGCCGAGGGCGTCGTTGACGATCGGGCCATGGGGCGACTGGCGCAAGGTCAGCGTCACCGGCGCCTGGCCCTTCACCGCGATCTGCTGCTCGGTGCTGACCAGATCGGTCCACTGGCCGTGGTACCAGACCTGATTCGGGTTGTCCGGGTTGACCTTCTCGGCGATCAGATCCAGATCGTCGTTCTGGAACATGGTCAGGCTCCAGCCGAAATCGAGGTTGTGCCCCAGGAACGCGAACGGCACCAGTGCCTGATGATGGCCGTAGAGCTCAAAGCCCGGCGCCGACAGTTGCGCCTCGTACCACACCGACGGCACCGAGAAGCGAATATGCGGATCACCGGCCAGTAGCGGTTTGCCGCTCTGACTGCGGCTGCCGGCAATCACCCAGGCGTTGCTGCCTTCGAATTGCGGCAGGCCGTTTTCAATCAGCGCCTGCTCGCTGAGACGGGCGAGGGCATTGAGGTCTTTCCAGTCGCCGGCGGCGAGGGCCGGGGTCTTATTGGCGTGATCTTTGGCGAGCACGCCTTTGGGCTGCCAGTCGAGGTCGAAGACGTTGAGGTAATCGGCGCCGAGTTGATCGCGCACGTAGGTCAGCAGCGGTTCGGTACGAAACGCGGCGGCGAAGCTGTAGGCCATATAACCGGCGACGCTGATGCTGTCCTCCGCCGTGAACGGCCGCTTGGGAATGCCCAGCACGTCGAACTCCACCGGCGCGACGTGGCTGTCCTGATATTGGTTGATGCCGTCCAGATAGGCTTGCAGGGCCTTCCACGCCGGGGACTGCTTATCGAGACTGGCGACATAGCTGGCAGCGCGTTCACGGATGCGCAGGCTGCGGAACAGTTTGTCGGTGTCGAGCAGCTTCGGCCCGAGCACTTCGGCCAGCTCGCCGCGGGCCAGGCGGCGCATGGCTTCCATCTGGAACAGTCGGTCCTGGGCATGCACGTAACCGAGGGCGCGATATAGGTCGGTTTCGTTCTCGGCACGAATGTGCGGCACCCCGCGATCGTCATAGCGCACGGTCACCGAGCCTTGCAGATTGCGCAGCTCCACCTGGCCCTGACGCGTCGGTTGCTTGCTATAGACGTACCCGCCGACACCGGCGAGCAGGACAACGATGAGCAAGGCAAGAACGGTGAAGACGCGTTTCATGGTGACTCCTTGTGCATGCGGGATTGCCGCCCGTCGGGCTGCAAACAATTAGCACAGACCTTCCGTGCCGTGCATCGCTGTCCTCGAAAAGTCCGGAATGCCTTACTGCGCCACCACCGGCCACGGGCAATAACACCCGACCGCCAGGGTGTGCGTGGCGTTGACCGGGCGGTCTTGCGTGAGGGCATTGAGGATCGGTTCGATAAAACTGTTGCTGGAATTGCAGGTCAGCCCTTCGCTGTACGGGCCGAAGTACGCCAGTTTGCCGCTGCGGTCCCAGATCGCCACGGCGGGGCTGGCCGGGATCTGCTCGGAGCCGGGCAGCACCGCGATGGTTTTCAGGTTGCTCAGGGTGGTGGGCAACTGACCGTGGGAGCCGGCGCGCTGCACGGCGAAGAATTCCACACCGCGCGTGCCGTACTGCTCGACCATCTCGGTCAGGTGTTGTTGATTGCCGACGTTGCACGGACAGGCCGGGTCCCAGAAATGCACGAGACGGATTTTGCCGGGGCCGGCCAGTTCATCCGGCAGGCGCAACGGATCCCCGGAAAACACGGCGGTGTGCTGACTGAACGCACGCAGATAGCGCCCCTGAAACCAGTCGTACGCCGCCCACAGCACCCCGGCACACACAAGCGCGAGCAGGCTGGCAAACAGTGCGGTGCGGTAGGGCGAGCGCATGGTTTTTCGATCCTCGAAGGGGGGCTAGCTTGCCATGCTTGCCGCAACAGATGAATATCGCAGGCCGATAAAGTCTGTTTACCGCTTTGGAATACCCGCATGCCTGACACTTTCGATGCCGATCATTTACGCGCCAGCCTCAAGCCTTTGGCCCAGTGGCAGCCGTTGTCGGACGAGGCCAAGGCGTATCAGCAGTTCTATAAAACCGACTTTCCCGAGCGCGATGTCTGGCGCGGCATGGGCCGGTTCGAGGTGGACGGTTATGAGCTGGTCAGCCATTGCTGGTGGCCGGAGAAGGTCAAGGGCACGCTGTTTCTGCTGCACGGTTTTTACGATCACACCGGGCTGTATCGGCATGTGATCGAGTGGGCGCTGGATCAGGATTTTGCCGTCATCGCCTGCGACTTGCCGGGCCATGGTTTGTCGAGTGGGCCGCGGGCGAGCATTCGCGACTTCTCCGAATACCAGGACGCCTTGCAGGCGTTGTTCGCCGAAGCCAGTTCGATCGCCCTGCCGCAACCCTGGCATCTGTGCGGACAAAGCACTGGCGGCGCGATCGTCGTCGATCATGTGCTCAACCATGGCGAGAACAGTCCGGCGCAGGGCCAGTTGATTCTGCTGGCGCCGCTGGTGCGTCCGCGTGCCTGGGGCTGGTCGCAGCTCAGTTATTACCTGCTCAGGCCTTTCGTGCGGGGCATCGCCCGGCGCTTCAGCGAGAACTCCAACGACCCGGATTTCCTGCCGTTCCTGCAGGCTGATCCGTTACAGCCCAAACGCTTGCCGACCGCGTGGGTCGGTGCGCTGTCGCGCTGGATCATCCGTGTGGAACACGCGAAAAAAAGTCCGCGACGGCCGCTGATCATTCAGGGGCAGGCGGACATGACCGTGGACTGGCAGCACAACTTGCAGGTGCTGAAGTGGAAGTTCGACCGGCCGCAGATTCTGTTGCTGCCGGAGGCGCGGCATCATCTGGCGAATGAGACGCTGGAAATGCGCGAGGAGTATTTCGAGTTTCTGAACAAGCGGATCAGGGGCAGAAATTTATAGTGTTTGTAAGGGCCTCTTCGCGAGCAAGCCCGCTCCCACATGAAACCGCGATCACCTGTGGGAGCGGGCT
>NZ_JASCPO010000317.1:0-5405 GCF_029960145.1 Pseudomonas sp. PS01299
GAGCAAGCCCGCTCCCACCTTTGAAATGCATTCCAAGGTGGGAGCGGGCTTGCTCGCGAAGGGGTCATCACTGACGACGTCCATTTTCCAGACTGCCCAATTTGAAACATCTGTCGACTAGCCTGGTCTGTCTCAGCTGCTAGGCTCATTTCCAGGCCTTCCTTCGACAGACTCTTTGCCCATGCTCGCGCGCCTGCTGTTTTTCTGTGGTCTTTTCCTGGCCTCCACCTCGACTGTGGCCATGACCATCTACAAATCCACCGATGCCAACGGAGTGGTCTCGTACAGCGACCGGCCGAGCAAAGGCTCGCAGGTGTTCGTGTTTCAGGACCGCATGGTCGAGCACCTCGAACGTCAGGTGTACCTCGACATCAAGAAACAGAAGGGCAGCGACGTGGTGTTCGTGCGCAACGATCTGTATGCGCCGGTCGAGATTGCACTGGCGTTTACCGGCCTGAGCAATGTGCGTGGCGCTCCGGCGCAGACGATTCGCCGGGTGCTGCCGGCGCGCAGCAATACCCGGTTGGCGTTGCTGACGGCGATCAGCCGGGGTCAGCCGCTGGTGTATTCGCCGCAATTCCAGTATTCGCTGGGTGACCCCGCAGGCGCTGCGCAGAGCTATCGCTATCCGTTGCCGTGGCGGGGCGGGCCGTTCCGTCTCAGTCAGGGCGCCAACGGCCAGTACAGCCACTACGGGCCGAAGAACCGGTATGCGATGGACATCGCCATGCCAGTTGGCACGCCGATCATTGCCGCACGGGCCGGTGTGGTGGTGAAAACCGAAAATTCACAGAGCGGGCGCGGCAATGATGCGTCCGGCAATTTCGTCCGGGTGCTGCACGACGACGGCACGATGGGTGTTTACCTGCATCTCAAGCAAGGTTCGGTGAGCGTACGCGAGGGGCAGCGGGTGACGGTTGGCAGCCCGCTGGCGCTGTCCGGCAATACCGGCAATAGCAGCGGCCCGCACCTGCACTTTGTGGTGCAGCGCAATACCGGGCAGGGGCTGGTGTCGATTCCGTATCAGTTCAACCAGCCACTGGGGGCGTTGCCCAACTTTGCGTTGGGCAAACAGTAGAAGCGTTAGGGGGCCGCTGTGGAGGGGCTTTTGTGGTGAGGGGATTTATCCCCGATGGACGGCGCAGCCGTCCCAAAATCATTGAAGGCATTGAGTCAGGAGTTACGCGATTGCAGATTACAGGGCCGCTCCGCGACCCATCGGGGATAAATCCCCTCACCACAGAAGCGTCTCCCAAAACACCCATCAATCCAGCATCAACACCTTCGCCAGCACAATCTTCGGCCCTTTCATCTTCTTGATGATGATCCGCAGGCCTTCGACTTCCAGCACTTCTTCCTCTTCCGGCACTCGTTTCAGGGTCTCGTAGACCAGACCGGCGAGGGTTTCGGCTTCGATGTGATCCAGGTCGATTCCGAGCAGGCGTTCAACCTTGAACAGCGGCGTATCACCACGCACCAGCAGCTTGCCCGGCTGATACGCGAGGATCCCGCGCTCGGCCTTGCGGTGTTCGTCCTGGATGTCGCCGACCAGCACTTCCAGCACGTCTTCCATGGTCAGGTAGCCGATGATGTTGCCGTCGGCTTCTTCCACCACGGCGAAGTGCGAGCCGCCCTTGCGGAACTGCTCCAGCAGCTGCGACAGCGGCATGTGCCGCGACACGCGCTCCAGTGGACGGGTCAGTTCAGCCAGGTTGAACGACTCCGGAATGTGGTCCAGCGCCGCCAGCTCCAGCAGCAGGTCCTTGATGTGCAGCAGGCCGACGAACTCCTGACGTTCGCTGTCGTACACCGGATACCGGCTGAACTTGTGGCGACGGAACATCGCGAGGATTTCTTTCAGCGGCGCGTTGAATTCCAGGGTGATCAGGTCTTCGCGGGAGTTGGCCCAGTCGACCACTTCCAGTTCGCCCATCTCCACCGCCGAGGCCAGCACGCGCATGCCTTGGTCGCTCGGGTCCTGACCACGGCTGGAGTGCAGGATCAGTTTCAGTTCTTCGCGGCTGTAATGGTGTTCGTGGTGCGGGCCGGGTTCGCCCTGGCCGGCGATCCGCAGAATCGCGTTGGCGCTGGCATTGAGCAGGTAGATCGCCGGGTACATCGCCCAGTAGAACAGGTACAGCGGCACCGCCGTCCACAGCGACAGCAGCTCCGGTTTGCGGATCGCCCACGACTTGGGCGCCAGCTCACCGACCACGATGTGCAGGTAGGAAATGATGAAGAACGCGGTAAAGAACGAAATGCCTTTGACCACTTCCGGCGACTGCACGCCGACCGCGCTCAGCAGCGGTTCGAGAATGTGCGCGAATGCCGGCTCACCGACCCAGCCGAGGCCGAGGGAGGCGAGGGTGATACCGAGCTGACACGCCGAGAGGTACGCATCGAGCTGACTGTGTACGGTGCGCAGGATGTGCCCGCGCCAGCCGTTCTTGTCGGCGATGGCCTCGACCCGGGTCGAGCGCAGTTTGACCATGGCGAATTCCGCCGCAACGAAGAAGCCGTTGAGCAAAACCAGGATCAGAGCGAAAAGAATCATGCCGAAATCGGCGAATATCGTAGCGAGGGACAAGCCAGGGGAAGGGTCCATGATGGAGTTTTGCAGGTTCCGTGTGATTCGTAAGAGAGAAGAAATCGCGCCTGAAAGGCAGACGCAAGTCAGCCAATGTAGCGGCTGACATGGCGATTGCCTAGTGGCGCGTGCTGGCCGGTATCACTCGGCGGCGCTGATGGCCCGTGCCTGGGCCACCTGGGCCGGGGCGAAATGGCAGGTGAACGTGCTGCCATGACCGGGCACGCTGCTGATCTCCATCCGCGCGCGATGGCGCAGCAACACGTGTTTGACGATCGCCAGGCCCAGCCCGGTGCCGCCGGTGTTGGAGTTGCGGCTGGAATCGACGCGGTAGAAGCGTTCGGTCAGGCGCGGCAGGTGCTTGCTGTCGATGCCGATCCCGGAATCCTGCACGCTCAGGTGCGCACCTTGCTCGTCGCCCCACCAGCGAATGCGGATATTGCCTTCGGCCGGGGTGTATTTCACCGCGTTGAACACCAGGTTGGAGAAGGCACTGCGCAGCTCCGCCTCGCTGCCCTTGAGCAGGAGGCGCGCATCGGCTTCGAGAGTGATTTTCTGGTTCTTCTGCCCGGACAACTGCTGGGCGTCGCTCTTGATCGACTGCAGCAGGGCGTCGATCTGCACTGGCTGGTTGTCCGACGGGTAATCGGTGGCTTCCAGTTTCGCTAACAGCAGCAGGTCGTTGAGCAGCGTCTGCATGCGCCCGCCCTGTTGCTGCATCTGCTGCAGCGCGCGGCTCCAGCGCGGATTCACTTCCTCGACGTTGTCGAGCAGGGTTTCCAGATAGCCACAGATCACCGTCAGCGGCGTGCGCAGTTCGTGGGAGACGTTGGCAATGAAGTCTTTGCGCATCTGCTCCAGCTGATGGATGCGCGTGACGTCGCGCACCAGCATCAGGTGTTCGTTGTTGCCGTAGCGCGTAAGGTACAGCTGAATGCGCACCCGATCATTGGTCGGCGAAGGGATTTCCAGCGGTTCGGCGTAGCTTTCCTGCTCGAAGTATTCCTTGAAGCGGGGATGCCGTACCAGGTTGGTTACCGGTTGGCCGCTGTCTTGCGGGGTCTTGAGGCCGAGCAGGGTTTCGGCAGCGCGGTTCCACCATTCCAGGTTGCCGTCGCTGTCGAGCATGATCACCGCGTCTTTGAGCGCGGCGGTGGACTCCTGCACCCGGTCGATCACCGCTTGCAGGCGCCCGCGTACCCGTTGATCGCGGCGTTGCAGGTGGTAGATGCTGTCGAACACCTCGCCCCACAGGCCATAGCCGTCGGGCGGTGCTTCATCGGGTTGGTGCAGGCGCAGCCATTCGTGCAGACGCAGCAGTTGCTTGAGCGTCCAGGCCAGGTAAATCCCCAGGCCTGCTGCGAGGCTCCAGCCGTAGTAGCCGGTGATCAGGCCGATCACCAGACACGCTGTGACCAGCAACAGCATGTGGCGAATCAGGGTGCCATGCCAGTTTTGATTCACGGAAAATACGGTCCTTGTCAGCGAGTCTGGCGGTCGGATCAGGCCTTGGTGGAAAACCGGTAGCCGGTGCCGCGCACGGTTTGTACCAGATTTTCGTAGGCGTCGCCGAGGGCCTTGCGCAGGCGGCGGATGTGCACGTCGACGGTGCGCTCTTCAACATAGACGTTGCCGCCCCAGACCTGATCCAGCAACTGCCCGCGCGTGTAGGCGCGTTCCTGGTGGGTCATGAAGAATTGCAGCAGACGGTATTCGGTCGGGCCCATCTCGGCCGGACGGCCGTCGATGGTTACGCGGTGGCTGATCGGGTCGAGCAGCAGGCCGCCGACTTCGATTGGCGCTTCGCCATCGGTCGGGCCGGCGCGGCGCAGCACAGCCTTGAGGCGTGCGACCAGTTCGCGTGGAGAAAACGGTTTGGTGATGTAGTCGTCGGCGCCGACTTCAAGACCCTGAATCTTGTTGTCCTCTTCGCCCTTGGCGGTGAGCATGATGATCGGGATGTCCCCGGTCAGCTCGTCACGCTTGAGGCGGCGGGCCAGTTCGATGCCGGAGGTGCCGGGCAGCATCCAGTCGAGCAGGATCAGGTCCGGTTTGCGGTCAACGATGATGGCGTGTGCCTGCTGCGAGTTCTCCGCCTCGAGGCAGTCATAGCCGGCCATTTCCAACGCAACGGCGATCATTTCGCGAATGGGCGCTTCGTCGTCGACGATCAGAATGCTCCTGCCAACCATGCCTTAATCCTCTTGTCATTTAACTGTCTTGCGCCGCATTAGATAACGGAATTATTGCAGTCGTGTGACAGTATTTTAGTCGCCCGGCGGTTGGCGTGATCCTGGACTAAGCTCTAAGTCCGAATCCTGACAACCACAAAAGAAGGTTTCCATGACTCAAATGACTGCTTCTTTCAAAGCTCTGCTGATGGCTGCTGCCGTTGCTTTACCGACCATGGCGTTTGCTGCTGAGCCAGCGATGGAGAAGGACGGCATGTTTACCGATCACAAGGGCATGACCCTGTATACCTTTGCCAAAGACTCTGCGGGCAAGTCCATGTGCAACGACAAGTGTGCGGCGAACTGGCCACCGCTAATGGCTACGGCCGGCGACAAGTCCATGGGCGACTGGACCGTGATCAAGCGCGATGACGGCAAGATGCAATGGGCTTACGAGGGCAAACCGCTGTACACCTTCGTCATGGACAAGAAGGCTGGTGACATGACCGGTGAGGGCAAAATGGACGGCGCCTGGCACGTCGCCAAGGCCAAGTAAACGCAAATCCCCTGTGGGAGCGGGCTTGCTCGCGAAAGCGGTGTGTCAGTTGACGAAGAGGCCACTGGCAAAACGCTTTCGCGAGCAAGCC
>NZ_JASCPO010000318.1:0-5402 GCF_029960145.1 Pseudomonas sp. PS01299
CTGAAACGATAGGCCCACGCGGCGAGAAACTGCTGCCAGTGCGCGACCTCGGCCAGGTCGTAATCGGCGGTGGCAAAGCCTTTGCTTAGGGCCTGCGCGGCGGTCATCGACTGGCCGGCGCGCAAGCCGAGCTGGCGCGCCGCTGCATTCACCGCTTGCAGCACCCGGCGCTGGGCCGGGCCACTGAGCAGCACCAACGGCTCATCGGGATCGGCACGCTGACGCAGCACGGCGTCGAGGGCCAATTGCGGGAACAGAATACACACCCAGCGCATGACGACCTCAGTGCCCGACGGCAAAGGCAATCGGCGCCGTGCGCGCCAGTCCGCCACGGCACTTGAGCACGCGCAACTGGGCCGGTCTGGCGTCGATGGCAATACGCAACGCGGCCGGCGACGGGTTGATCGCCTCGCTCAGCGGGCGCCAGGCAAACGCCAGGGTCTGGCCGGTTTCTGCCGCTACCTGCAAACGCCGCAACGCACGGTCATCGGCCTTGTGCGGCCAGCACAGCACCGCGCCGCAACTGCCGGAACGCAGGCATTGTTCCGCCGCCCACAAGGCATCGCGTTCGCTGGCCTGAATCACCGACAACTGGCGCAGATCGACCCCGGCGTTCGCCCACGCCTGCGGGTACGGCACGAACGGTGGCGCCACCAGCACGATGCGCTCGCCCGCCGCCGACATCCGCGCCAGCGTCGGCCACACCAGTTGCAACTCGCCAACCCCGGGGCCGGCCAGGAGGATTTCGCTCAGCGCCGCTTCCGGCCAGCCACCGCTGGGCAGTGCCGCATCCAGCGCGGCATGCCCGGTGGGTTGCGGGCTGGCCGCCGGTGGCGCAGGCCGGCCCTTCCAGACCTGGCCGCCATTGAACAGCGTATCGAGTGCAACGACGGCGCCCATCAGCCTTGCCTCACCAGACCGCAGAACACCCCTTCGATGGCCAGGTCCTGATCATCGCGCACGACAATCGGCTGGTACGCCGGGTTACGCGGCAGCAGGCGCACCGTAGCGCCGACACGTTCGAAGCGTTTGATCGTCACCTCACCATCGAGTCGCGCCACCACGATCTGGCCGTTGAGCGCCTCGGGATTGCGCTTCACTCCCACCAGATCACCGTCGAGAATGCCGTCCTCGATCATCGAGTCGCCCTGCACCCGCAACATGTAGTCGGGCGCACGGGAGAACAGCGCGGGATCAAGCATCAAGCGGTTATGGATGTCGGCATCGGCGCCGATCGGTGCACCGGCAGCCACCCGGCCGAGCACCGGAATGTCCAGCAGCTCCGGCCGCGCGGGTTGCCCGAGCAGGCGAATGCCCCGGGCCTGATGCGGATTGACCTCGATAAACCCGGCTTCGGTGAGCGCCAGCACGTGCTTGCGCGCCACGCTGCGCGAGGCAAAACCAAAAGCCTCGCTGATTTCAGCGAGGCTTGGGGGCTGACCGTGTTCGGCGATGCGTTCGCGGATAAAGGTCAGGATGGCGGTACGGCGAGGAGTAAGATTGGTCATGGAGTACATTTGTACTCCTGTGGGATTTTACTGACAAGCACCGCCAGTCGGCCTGCGCTGGCGATCCACAAAAATCACAAGATCGCAGCCTTCGGCAGCTCCTACAGGGAACGGGTGTCAGTTCAATCCGCGCTCGGCCAGAAATGCCGAGATGTAATCTATGAAGGCGACGACCTTGGCCGTGGCCCGTCGATGGCTCGGGTACACCGCGAGAATGTGCGGGCCGAAGCTGTCCGGGTCGATTTCATAGTCAGCCATGACCCGCACCAGACGCCCGTCGGCAATGTACGGTGCGGCGCTCCACAGCGGTGTGTGCAGCAAGCCGCGTCCGGCCAAAGCACTGGCCAGCAACAGGTCGTAATTGTCGCTGCGCAAGCGCGGCGCCGTCGGCTGTGGCAGGCTCAGCCGCTGGCCATCGCGCTCGGCCCACCAGAACTCGCGACTGAGCAACGGGTGCTGATACAGCAGCCATTCATGCTGCTCAAGGGTTTGCGGATTCACCGGCAAACCCTTGCGCGCCAGATAGTCCGGGCTGCCGCACAAGGCCAGGCGATTGCTGCCGACCACCCGGGCGATCAGCCCCGGCAGGTCGTCATGGCCCTCGCGCAAGGCCAGGTCATAGCCGCTTTCCAGCAGATTGACGAACGCGTCGCACAGGTCCACTTGCAGGCTGATCTGCGGGTATTGCTGCAAAAAGCCGTCGCACACCTGATCGAGAAACGCCCGCCCGTACGCCAGCGGTGCGGTGATTTTCAGGCTGCCGCGCAGACCGTGCTGCAACTGCTCGATTTCCTCGCTGGCCTCCTCCAGTCGCTGCAACACCAGTCGCGCGGTTTCCAGATAAACCCGGCCGATTTCGGTGAGCAGAATCCGCCGCGTACTGCGTTCGAACAGCCGCGCGCCAAGTTCCGACTCCAGATGATTGACCGCTTTGGTCAGGGCCGATGGGGTCTTGCCCAGTTGCTCCGCCGCGCGGCTGAAACTGCCGAGTTGCGCGGTAACCACGAACATTTTCAGTGCACCCAGCTTGTCCATGCTTTTTCCATTCAGGCAAAAACGTTTTTCGTGAGGGAGGCGTTCTGTCGGCCAGTGTCAGCCACTAATCTGGCCATCAGACGCAATAACAAGGAAATCTTCAATGAAAAGATTCATCCCGAGTCTGTTGGTGAGCGCTGTAAGTTTTGCCTCGATGGAAGCCATGGCCGCCACCGATCTGGTACTGGTCAACGGCATGATTTTCACCGCCGACCGCTCGCAACCGAAGGTGCAGGCGCTGGCCGTGGAAAACGGCAAGGTGCTGAAAGTCGGCAGCGATGCGCAGATCAAGGCGCTGATCGAACCCGGCACGCAGGTGATCGACCTCGGCGGCAAGACGCTGATGCCAGGCTTGATCGACAGCCATTCCCACGCGATTTTCGGCGGTCTGGAAATGGTCTCGGCCAACATGGAAGACGAAGTCGTCGCCCTCGACGAACTGGAACAGCGCCTGCGCACCTGGCGTGACGACGGCAAGGCCAGACATGGCGATGTGCTGAGCATTGCCGGCATGAGTTCGGCGTACTGGGCGCAGGCCGAAGCGCTGGGCAAGACCTTCAACCACGGCGAATGGGCTGACGTGCCGGTGGTGTTCACCGGCAGCGATCACCACACCGCGTGGGCCAACAACGTGATGCTCAAGCGCGCCGGCATCGACGCGGCGTTGCTCAAGACCCTGCCCGCTGCGGAACAAGACACGATCGGCAAACTGGCCAGCGGCGAGCCCAACGGCTTTCTGGTCGATGCCGGTTGGGACCGGGTCGCCGCGAAAATGCCGGTGCCGAGCCCGGCCGATATGCTCACCGCGGCCAAATCCGCGGTGCGCTTCAACAACAGCCTCGGCATCACCGCGTGGATGGACCCCGCCGCCAACGCCGCACCGGGCGAACCGGTCTTCGCCCTCAAACCCACTGAGAAAACCGTCGGCGTGCTGCCAGCCTACAAAGCGCTGTCGGAAAGCGGCGGCATGAGCGTGCACGTTGCAGCGCTGCTGGTGGCCAACCCGAAAAGCCTGCCCGCCGACCTCGACACGCTGGATAAGGTGCGCCAGCAGTTTCAGGGCATCCCCAACCTGACCCTGCCCGGGGTCAAGATCTTCGCCGACGGCGTGATCGAGTACCCGGCGCAGAGCGCGGCGATGATCGACCCATACAGCAATTCGCACAAACAGGGCGAGCTGCTGATCGATCCAGAGCATTTCGGTGAACTGGTCAGCGCCATCGACCAGCGCGGCTGGCTGGTGCACATCCATGCCATCGGCGACCGCGCGGTGCGTGAATCGCTGAACGGTATCGAGCGCGCGCGCAAGGATCGGCAGAGCGGCATCACTCACTCGATCACGCACCTGCAGATGGTCAACCCGAAAGAGTTCGCCCGCTTCAAGCCGCTGAACGTGATCGCCTCGATGCAATTGCTGTGGGCCAGTGCCGATGACTACACCACCGACATGATCAAGCCCTACGTCAGCGCCCTCGCCTTTCGCTATCAATACCCGGCGCACTCGCTGCTGAAACAGGGCGCGACGATTGCCGGTGCCAGCGACTGGCCGGTGTCGTCGCCCAACCCGTTCAACGCCATGGCCCAGGCCATCACCCGCGTCGGCCCGCTGGGCGTGCTGAATGCCGACGAGCGTCTGGATCGCGAAAGCATGTTTTACGCCTATACCCTCAACGCGGCGCGCACGATTGGCCTGGAGAAGCAGATTGGCTCGCTGACGCCGGGCAAGCAGGCGGACTTCATCATGGTCGATCGCGACGTGTTCAGCGTCGACAACAAGGCGCTGCATGACACCCAGGTGCTGCAAACCTGGTTCGCTGGCCGCCAGGTCTACACCGCCACCCCATAACAACAGGCCCCCCTCGCTTTTGTGGGAGGGGGCTTGCTCCCGAAGGCGTCCGGTCAGCAAACATTTCGATACCTGACCCACCGTCTTCGCGAGCAAGCCCGCTCCCACAGGGACTTTCACCCTACCCAAGCATTTCCACTGCTTTTTCCAGCCCCCATAACAATCACAACACCGGGACTTCACATGAAAGCCTTGCCCCTGTTCGCCCTCGGTTTTTCCAGTTTGCTGCCCTTGAGCAGCCACGCGATCCCCCTGAACGACGATTTCGCCTTGCTGGTCGACCTGACCCTGGCCAGCGACTACCGCACCCGCGGCATCTCGCAAACCCAAAATGACCCGGCCGTGCAGGCCGGTCTGACCCTGGCCCATAGCAGCGGCCTGTACGTGGGTGCCTGGAGTTCCAACGTCGACTTCGGCGGTGGCCTGAAAACCCGGCAGGAAGTCGATTACTACGCCGGCTGGCTGTGGCAGGCCACCGAGGATGTCAGCCTCGATCTGGGTTACCTCAAGTACGCCTACCCCAGGGAAAGCCAGTTCAACCAGAGCGAGGTCTACGGGATTCTCGGTGTCTACGGGGTGAAGCTGGCGGCGTATTACTCCAGCGATGCGCCGGGAATCGACAGCAAGCAGAGCTCGCTCTACACCTATGTCGGTTATGAAACCGAGTTGCCGTTCGATTCCGGGCTGAAACTGCGTTACGGCAACATGGACTTCAAGGACCCGCACCTGTACTCGGCGTCCGGGCATGGCGAGGACAGTTATCGGGAGTGGGAGGTCAAGCTGACCCACAACCTGGCCGGGGTGGTGTTGGGCCTGAGCTATATCGATACCGATCTGTCGCAGAGCCAGTGCCTGAGTAACTGGGGATTCAAGGATGTGTGCACCGCAACGGTGGTCGCCAGCCTGAGCAAATCCTTCTGACCCACCAAAGTACCCATTGTAGGAGTGAGCCTGCTCGCGATGGCGGTGTGGCATTCAACAACGATGTCGGCCGACCCACCGCTATCGCGAGC
>NZ_JASCPO010000319.1:0-5375 GCF_029960145.1 Pseudomonas sp. PS01299
ATCCAGCGCGGTGTTCGGGTTGGCCACGACAATGCCGTCGGCCTGCGCCCACATCGGTTGCCAGAACATGACGTTCGCCAGCAGGAACGCCAGCCCGCGCTTGGGCATGCCCAGAAACGACTCACGGGTTTTCACGTCAGCAGAAGGCTGACCAGCGAGGAAGGCGTATTGGCGAACGTCCATGTTTGAGCTCTCGTTGCGACAGGCGAGTGAGTTCTGGGTAATCAACAGGCAAAGCGATCCCCGCCTGGCCAAAACACGGGGCCAAGTGAGAGAACAAGCAAAAAGGGGGGATAAATGCGCGCCTCGGTCAGAACGTCCAAAGCGTGGCAAAAACGATCGCAGAACCGCTGGCGAATAGTTTGTTCGATCCCTCGAAATCACAATTTGATATCAATGTGATGGCGCGATGGTAGATTGCCATCATTCTGGCGTCAATAAGTCGTACAGCGTCTTTTACAACAACCGCTCTAACCCGTGGTTTTCCTCAAGAGGTCTGCTTTTCAGGAGAAGATCGCGACCGTTCGGTCACTCTAAATGGACTGGTAAAAACACTGGAACTGAACTTTTCACCGCCCGAAACCCTCCACCGATCAACCCGCCCTACCCGGAACGGAGGCCTGCCCCATGAAAACCCTGCTCAAACTCACTCTCGCCGCCACCCTCGCCTGCGCCCTGCCGGTCTGGGCCTGCACACCAGAAGAGGCCACCGCCAAACGCGAACAACTGGCCAAGGAAGTGGCCAAGCTCACCGAACAGAATCCGGCCAAGGCCAAGGAAATCAATGCCGAGTTGCAGAAGATGGACTTGGGCACGGCCAGCGCCGATCTGCCGGACAAGTGCCAGTTGATTGATCAGCGCTTGAAGGAACTGGACTCGGCTGAGAAAAAAGCCGACAGCTAAAAGCAAGATCAAAAGATCGCAGCCTGCGGCAGCTCCTACATCGAACCCTGTAGGAGCTGCCGCAGGCTGCGATCTTTTGCCCCAGAAAATGCATTTATGCATTTATTTTCTTGCATAAACGCATATCCAGACTAAGGTTACATCGAGCAAGGAGATCGGCACCGTTCATCGCAGATGAAAACCGTTACCCACCGATCGCTCGGCAATACCGCAACACAATCACAAGCTGGACGCTTGTTTTCATTCATGGAGGACTGAAAAAATGTTAACCACTCAAGCAACATCGTTCACCGGCGAGAGCCTGCCAAGATGCCTTGTTGGCCACCTGATCGACCCGCAACTGGTCGAGGTTGAAGCCACTGCGCAAACGGCGGCACTGGCCGCTGCCAACCTTAACTTCACGATGCAGAAACAAACTCAGACCAATTGGTGCTGGGCCGCTGTTTCCGCTTCGGTCGGCAACTACTACGGCACCGGGTCATGGACCCAGTGCGGCGTCGCCAGCACCCAACTGGACCGCAATTGCTGCAGCCAGCCGGGGCCGTGCAACGTCTACGGCTATCTGGATTCGGCCCTGCAGACCACCCGCAGCTATAACGGGATGAATCAGGGTTCGCTGCAGATGTCGGCCATTCAGAACCAGATCAACATGGGCCGCCCGGTCGGCCTGCGTTGTGCCTGGTATGGTGGCGGTGCGCACTTCCTGGCGATCTACGGCACCAACGGCAACTACGTGCTGATCGCCGACTCGATCTACGGTTACTCGACCCGCGCGCTGAACTCCTTCCCGGGTTCGTACAACGGCGGCGGCAACTGGACTCACACTTACTTCACCGCGAAAAACTAGGAGGGCGACATCATGCAACTGACTTATCCAAAGGCGCCTTCCAACGGCGTACAGACTTTGCGTCCGGTGCTGCAAGCCGCGCTGCAAAACCAGGGCTTCGGCATCAACCGCCAGTTCGCCAACGCGACACCGGCCAAAGTCAGCCTCAGCGAAGCCTATCGCGGCTACTCGCTGACACTCGACGACCTGAGCCAAGGCAAGGGTCTGAAAGACGCACGTATCGGCGATTGGCATTACCTGGTGTTTGCCGACGGCGTAAGCATTGCCGATGCGCAACTGGCCGAGGTGCGTGGCCATGTCGAGTTCGCTTCGCTGAACCACGGCACCCGGGCCGCCGACACCGTGGGCGCGTTGAAACTGGCGGAACAGGCGCCGCAATTGCAGGGCAAAAGCGTTGAATTGCGCGTGCTGTTTGTCTCGGCACTGCACGTCGTGGCGATCTGGCTGCACGCTGACGGTGAAGATGTACTGATCCCGATCGAGCCGACGCCGAAAGAGCTCGGGAACTCGCGGCTGTACAGCGAAGCCGCGTTGCTCGCGCAGCTCAAACCGGCGGCAGATCGCGCCAAACAGCGCTTTGACGCAGACACCAGCGGACAGTTGGGGAGCTGACAAACCCTGCGCATAAAAAAACCCGGACACTGTCCGGGTTTTTTATTGCCTGCGAAAACGCCTTACTCAGCCGCTGGCTCAGCCGGCTTGCGACGCTTGAGCGGGGCCATGCCGTCGCTGCTCACCAGCGAATCCGGCTTCGGACGGTTGGCGCTCTTGCGCTTGGTCGGGGTCTTGGCGGCGGTCTTCTTCTTGTCGCCCTTGGCGTCGGTCTTTTTCTTCTTCACCCCGACAGCCTTGCCCGAGGCCTTGACCTTCTTCGGCCCGCCGTAGGTGCCTTTGACTTCCTTGATGGTGCGGCGCTCGAAGCTTTGCTTGAGGTAGCGCTCGATGCTCGACATCAGGTTCCAGTCGCCGTGGCAGATCAGCGAGATCGCCAGACCGTCGTTGCCTGCGCGGCCGGTACGACCGATGCGGTGCACGTATTCGTCGCCGCTGCGTGGCATGTCGAAGTTGATCACCAGATCCAGGCCATCAACGTCCAGACCACGGGCCGCGACGTCGGTCGCTACCAGAATCTTCACGCCGCCCTGCTTCAGACGGTCGATCGCCAGTTTGCGATCCTTCTGGTCTTTCTCGCCGTGCAGCACGAACGCCTTGTACTCCTGAGCCACGAGGCGGCCGTAGATGCGGTCGGCCATGGCACGGGTGTTGGTGAAGACGATGGCCTTCTGGTAGGTCTCGTTGGCCAGCAGCCAGTTCACAATCTGCTCTTTGTGCTGATTGTGGTCGGCGGTGATGATTTGCTGGCGGGTGGTCGAGTTCAGCTGGCTGACCGCGTTGAGCTGCAGATGCTCAGGGTTGTTCAGCACCTTGGCGATCATCTCGCGCAGGCCCGAACCACCGGTGGTGGCGGAGAACAGCATGGTCTGCTGACGGTTCGGGCATTCGTCGACCAGACGTTGCACGTCTTCAGCGAAACCCATGTCGAGCATGCGGTCGGCTTCGTCGAGCACCAGCACTTCGACTTCTTTCAGGTCGAGGTTGCCGGCGTTGAGTTGCTCGATCATCCGGCCCGGCGTACCGATCAGGATGTCCGGCACCTTGCGCAGCATCGCGGCCTGCACCTTGAAGTCTTCACCGCCGGTGATCAGGCCGGACTTGATGAAAGTGAACTGCGAAAAGCGCTCGACTTCCTTCAGGGTCTGCTGGGCCAGTTCGCGGGTCGGCAGCAGGATCAGGGTCTTGATGCTGACGCGGATCTTCGCCGGGCCGATCAGGCGATTGAGGATCGGCAGGACAAAAGCGGCGGTCTTGCCGCTACCGGTTTGCGCCGTCACCCGCAGGTCACGCCCCTGGAGCGCCAGCGGAATGGCCGCTGCTTGCACAGGCGTTGGCTCGACAAATTTCAGCTCGGCCACGGCTTTGAGCAGGCGTTCGTGCAGGGCGAATTGGGAAAACACGGGTGCTACCTCGAAGATATGCAAAAAAACAGCTGCATAGGTTACCGGTTTCGAGCGCTCAGGCCGAGTTTCTTTATACAAACGGGCGTAATCAGTGGCTTTTTTGTTGCTCGATTTGTCTCCAACGGTAATACACAGCGTCTTAAATGCTCTAATCGCCCATCGCGTCTTACAGAAGAATCGTTGCTCACATGGATTTCAAACAGCTCTGGCTCAACGCCCAAGACCTCTGGGGTGCCCTCGAACAGCACCCATTCCTGCAATCCGGCCTGGCGCTGATGCTGCTATTGGTGATCGCGCTGGTCCTCGGACGAGTGGCACGCTATCTGATCCTGCATGCCAGCCGCATGCTCGGGCGCCAGCCGGCCCTGCACTGGATCAACGACTTTCGCCACAACAAGGTGTTTCAACGTCTGGCGCAGATGACGCCGTCGCTGGTGATCCAGTTCGGCCTGCACCTGGTGCCGGAACTGAGCAAAACCGCGATGACCTTCCTCGGCAACGTGGCGCTGTCCTTCACCATCCTGTTCCTGCTGCTGTCGGTCAGCGCCCTGCTCAATGCGCTGCTGGACATCTACGCCCGCACTGAACACGCCCGCACCCGCTCGATCAAGGGCTATGTGCAACTGGCGAAAATGGTCTTGTACGTGTTTGGTGCGATCATCATCGTCGCCACCCTCATCGACCGTTCGCCGCTGTTGCTGCTCTCAGGTCTGGGTGCGATGTCGGCGGTGATTCTGTTGGTCTACAAGGACACGTTGCTGTCGTTCGTTGCCAGCGTGCAACTGACCAGCAACGACATGCTGCGGGTCGGCGACTGGATCGAAATGCCGCAAGTCGGCGCCGATGGCGATGTGGTCGACATCACTTTGCACACGGTCAAGGTGCAGAATTTCGACAAGACCATCGTTTCGATCCCGACCTGGCGCCTGATGTCCGAGTCGTTCCGCAACTGGCGCGGCATGCAACAGTCCGGCGGGCGACGGATCAAGCGCAGCCTGTTCATCGACGCCAGCGGCGTGCGCTTCATTCGTGACGATGAAGAAGAGAAGTTGAGCCAAGTGCACCTGCTGACCGGCTACATGGGCCGCAAGAAAGCCGAACTCAAGGCGTGGAACGAGGCGCAAGGAAACGTCGCCGCGATGTCGGCCAACCGCCGGCGCATGACCAACATCGGCACCTTCCGCGCTTATGCGCTGGCGTATTTGAAGAGTCACCCGGAGGTGCAGCCGAACATGACCTGCATGGTGCGGCAGATGCAGACCACGGCGCAGGGAATTCCGCTGGAAATCTACTGCTTCACGACCACCACGGTGTGGGCCGATTACGAGCGGATTCAGGGGGATATTTTCGATTATCTGCTGGCGGTGCTGCCGGAGTTCGGTTTGAGCCTGTATCAGCAGCCGAGTGGCGGGGATTTGCGTTCGGGGTTGTTGCCGGCTGTACTCGGCTCAGCGCACATACCAGAACCACAAAAACACCTCCTATAACCCCACAGATCAAAACTGTGGGAGCGGGCTTGCTCGCGAAGGCGTCAGGTCAGTCAACATAATCGTTGAATGACACACCGCTTTCGCGAGCAAGCCCGCTCCCACAGGGGTTATGCGGTG